>CAZAGA010000387.1:0-3331 GCA_964484335.1 uncultured Anaerolineaceae bacterium | reverse complement strand
TAATGATTTGGGATGGGATTTTGATGGAGGAGGATGGGCGATGGCGAATGCGGAACACCTGGCAATTTTGATGCAAGGAGTTGAGGAGTGGAACAGATGGAGAGATCAAAACCCCGACATACGGCCTGACTTGAGTGATGCGATTCTCCGTGGGGCGAATCTCCGCGAGTCGGATCTCCGCGGGGCGGATCTCAGCGGGGCGAAACTCAGCGGGGCGGATCTCAGCAGGGCGGGTCTTAGCGGGGCGGACCTTTACGGGGTGAATCTCATCGGGGCGGATCTCAGCGAGGCAGATCTCCTCGGGGCGGATTTAGGCAATGCCAGTGTTGGTGGTACATTATTCACAAATGTCGATTTATCAACAGTCAAAGGACTCGAAACCATTTATCATCACTGGCCGTCATCAATCGGGATCGACACACTGTACAAATCGCAGGGGAAGATCCCAGAAGTGTTCTTGCGCGGCTGTGGCGTGCCGGAGGAGCTGATCACTTACCTGCCGTCGCTGATCAGCGGGAAGGCAATCCAGTATTATTCGTGCTTTATCAGTTATTCGAGCAAGGATGAGGATTTTGCCAGGCGGATGCATGCGGATTTGCAGGCACGCGGGGTGTGCGTGTGGTTCGCGCCGGAGGATATCAAAGGGAGGAGGAAGCTGCACGAGCAGATTCCGGAGGCGATCCGGTTGTCTGATAAGCTGCTGGTGGTGCTGTCGGAGAACAGTATGCAGAGCGAGTGGGTGAAGACGGAGATTTATCACGCCCGGCAGAACGAGATTCGGGATAATTGCCGGAAGCTGTTTCCGATCGGGCTGGCAGCGTTTGGGAAGATCCACGAATGGGTGGCGTTCGATGCGGATGTGGGCAAGGATATGGCGCGCGAGGTGCGCGAGTATTTCATCCCGGATTTTTCGAGGTGGAAGGAGCATGATGCGTACCAGGAGGCGTTCGAGCGGTTGATGAGGGATTTGAATCTGGAGGGATGAGACCCCACCACCCCACCCCAGCCCTCCCCAGCAGAGCTGGAGAGGGCGCCTACGAGGGGGGAAGGAGGCGAGGTGAGTCAGGGATTTTTGAGCGACTGCTCCAGCTCGGAGATCAGTTGCTCGACCTGAGGTCTATCGGAAGCGTCGGGGGCAAGCTCTAAATAGCGGCGAAAATCAGCCAGGGCCTGGGCCGGATCGCCTTTGGCGCGCCAGGCCAGTCCACGGTTTTTGGATGCATCGGCATATTTTGGGTCAAGCTCAAGCGCCTGGTTGTAATCTTGGATAGCCCGGTCCAGATCACCTTTCTCAGCCCAGACGATCCCACGGTTATTATAGGTAGCATAATCTTGTGGGTCGAGCTCTAGCGCCTGGTTGAAATCTTGGATGGCCAGGTCCAGATCGCCTTTGGCACGCCAGGCGATACCACGGTTATTGTAAGCAGCAGCATATTGCGGGTCGAGCTCAAGCGCCTTGTTGTAATCCTGAATGGCCCGGTCAAGATCCCCTTTGTCATGCCAGGTTAGTCCACGATTGTTGTAAGCATCAGCATCCTTTGGGTCGAGCTCAAGCACCTGGTTGAAATCCTGGATGGCACGATCAAGATCGCCTTTGGCTCGCCAAGCGTTCCCACGATTATTGTTAGCATAAGAATACTGTGGGTCGAGCTCCAGAGCCTGGGTGTAATCCTCGATAGCCCGGTCGAGATCGCCTTTGCCATACCAGACGAGGCCACGATTGTTGTAAGCAGCTACGAATTGTGGGTCGAGCTCCAGGGCCTGGTTGTAATCCTGGAGGGCACGGTCGAGATCGCCTTTGTCATACCAAGCGGATCCACGACTGAAGTAAGCGTCGGTAGATTTCGGATCGAGCTCAAGCGCCTGATTGAAATCCTGGAAAGCCCGGTCGAGATTGCCTTTGTTAAGCCAGGCGAGTCCGCGACCAAGATGAGCATTTGCAAATAATGGGTCGATCTTTAGCGCCTGGTTGTAATCCTGGATAGCACGATCGAGATCCCCTTTCTCTCCCCAGGCGCCCCCGCGGTTGCTGTAAGCATTGGCAGCTTGTGGGTCGAGATCAATTGCCCGGGTTATATCCTCGATGGCCCGGTCGGGATCGCCTTTGTCACGCCAGACAATCCCACGATTATTATAAGCACTAATAAACCTTGGATCGAGCACAAGCGCCATGTTGTAATCCTGGATGGCCCGGTCAAGATCACCTTTGGCAACCCAGACAATCCCACGATTGTAGTATGCAGCAGAATTCTGTGGATTCAGATCGAGAGATTGGGTTAAGTATTCAATGGATAAATCAAAATCGGTCATTGATTTACCATAAAGAGTACCCAGGTAAAAATAGATATTAGCCAGGTCGGTGAGACCAGGATGTTGTTCCAGATAAGATAAAGCAGATTCTAAGGCAGTGATCGATGCATCGTACTGATCAGCCCAATAAAAAGTTTGCCCGATTGCAAGCAATGACAAGGTAGATTATTGAGCAGGGAGATCATCGGTGATGAACTGGTTATAGGCTTTTGGGTCGGCTAATTGAGTTTTTTCTGTTTCCGAGATTTGGACTTTCGAGGCAATGTAATCTGGATTCTTGATGTTTAAAAAATTGACAATCACGCGGACGCCGGTATCTTCGCCCCAAATGATCAGGTTGGCTTTGTAGCGCTCACCAATTTTTTGAGCCGCCTGCATGTCATCTGAATCCAGTTTGGCTGGGTATAACTCGAGGCGGAAGGACTGATCATCAAATTTAAACTTAGAAATATCGATTGCGTTTAGGATTTCAGTGTGCGCCTGGGTATTGATCAAGCCTTCGGAATATTTAAATTCTGAAACAATGATCAGGATTTCGCCTTCCCTGGCTTTCGGGAAGGAAGCAATGAGGCCCTTTTCTTTGGCGATGAGAAGCGTGTCATCCCAGTTGCCGGTGATTGCGATCCCGCTGGCCAGCAGGGCAAGGATGGCAGCTATCACTGCAAACACCCTGACGGGATAGAAGATTAAGGGGTGATGGATGAAACGGTACCAGGCAGAGGGGGCAGGGTACTGTTGCTCAGGTTGGAGATGGGAAGATTGGTGGGCTTTTATCCAGTGGTTGACAGATTTGGCCGGGATTTTCCAGGGGCCATTTTCGTGCAATTGAAAGGCGCCTGGGAGTATACCGTCTCGGCAGTATTGCCAGACCGTAACAAGGGGAACCCCCATCAGTTTCGAGGCCTGAGCAGCGGTTAAGGTTTCGGTGGGTTCGGGCATAAGGCTTTTACCTGGGAACCGATTCAATCCAGATCGGAAGAGCACACGTCTGAACTCCAGTCACAGGATAGCATCGCGTATG
>CAZAGA010000386.1:0-3335 GCA_964484335.1 uncultured Anaerolineaceae bacterium | reverse complement strand
TTCAGCAGCCAGGTGATAATTGGTCAAGGCGCTAGTCTCGTCACCAGCCTGGTCGTAGTGGTATGCCAGAGTGGCATAATCATCTGCATTAAGTTTTTGGATGGCCAGCGCTACCCGGCGGTGCAGCCGGTGGCGACGTAAGCCGCTGACACCCTCGCGCAGGGTGGCCGGCACCAGTGCGTGACTGAACGAAAAGCGCTCTTCCCCGGGTCGAGATTTAATTTCATATACCAGTTGAGCGCGCTGCGCCTCCTCCAGTGCATCGATAACACGTTCTTCATCTTGCTCACTGGCCTGGTAAAGCAGCCAAAATCCGAATTCTCGACCAATAATCGAAGCCAGAAGCAGAATTTCCTGGGTTTCTGACGAGAGCTGTTCCGCGCGGGATTGGATCGCCAGGCGGACGCTCTGGGGAATTTGGAGTCGCTGCAGCGCGCCCGAAGCATGCCAGTGACCGTCTTCCAGCACCAACCCGCCTTGCTCCACTAGCGCTTTGCAAACCTCTTCCACAAAATAGGGATTGCCCTCGGTTTCCTGGTAGATGTTGTCCGCCAGCCGGCTATCGATGGGCTCTTGGAGAAGCAGTTGGAGTAGGTCACGGGTCTCTGTCCGGGTCAGGCGGCCGAGTTTGATCCGCGTGGCCAGGCGTTCACGATTAAGCTCGAGCAGTAGATCTTTGAGTGGGTGTGCGCGATCCAACTCAATCTCTCGATAGGTCAACAAGACCATCAGGCGCAGTCCGACTGCTGCAGCGCGGCGAGCCAGGTAGCGGACAACTCGCAGGCTGCCGCTATCGGACCAATGGGCATCTTCGACGACCAGTAGCAAGGCTGCCTGGCTGGCAACTGCCTCGCACAGCGCGAACAGGCTTTCGTAGAGCCGTTGTTGTTCGGAGAGTGGGTCCAGTGCTGGATTGGGAGGTACCTGGGGATAATACTTGACCAGGTCGGGCGCCAGTTGGAGCAGGTCGGCCAGTACAAAGCCGGGCAGTTCTGCGAGTGAATTTCTTTCCAGGTGGGTTTGGTCAATCTTTGAACCCTGGGCCGAGCCAAGGGTTTTACGTACCACCTGGGTAAAAACCGAATAGGGTGCACTGCCTTCAGCATAACATTCGGCAATCAGGGTTTTTCCGCCAGTAACTTCAACCAAGGTCTCAAGCTCACGGGTCAGGCGGGTTTTTCCAATGCCAGGTTCACCACTGATCAACAGCACCTGGCATGCACCGGATGCGGCCTGTTTCCAGAGGGCACGAATTTCTGCCAGCTCGCGCTCGCGTCCGACCAGGCGGCCGCGCGCCAACCGTTCCAGGGCAGAGGGACCTGAAATCGATGGCGAGACTAGCTCAGGTCCGGCAGTTGAGGCTCTGGCCAATTGGTCGAAAGCCAGCAGCACCTCTGCGGCTGAGGCTGGTCGCTCCTCTGGCTCTTTGAGCAAGAGCTTCAAGATAATTGATTCGAGAGCGGGTGGGATAGCGGGGTTATACGTGCTGGGTGGTACAACGGGCGCATAAAGATGCTGCGAGATGACGGAGATCGGGTCGTCAGCGCTGAAAGGCAGGCGATGGGCAGTCAGCTCGTAAAGCATCACGCCCAGGGCATACAGGTCCACCCGGCCGTCGTACGGTTTACCCAGGGCAGTCTCAGGCGCCATGTAAAACACGGTGCCAACGATTTTACCTTCGCCGCTCAGGCGAGTCGCAAGCGAGCGGGCTAGGCCAAAATCCATCAGCTTGGCGATGCCATCGCTGGTGATCAGGACGTTCTCCGGCTTTAGGTCGCGATGGATGATGCCGTTGGCGTGGGCATGCCCCAGAGCGGACAAAATCTGGCGGGCGATGTGGATCGTTGCTTGGATGGTTTCTGGGCGGCGGTCAAAGAGTGACTGGCCATCCACTAGCTCCATGACGATAAACGGGGTGTGCTCATATTCTCCGGCGTCAAAGATGGTAACGATATTGGGGTGATTGAGCTTGGCGGCGGATTGGGCCTCATGCAGCAAACGCGCACCCGATTCTGGACCCAGGTTGTTGGTGTTGAGGATTTTCACCGCTACGGCGCGGTCCAGCAGCAGATCGTGGGCGCGATACACCCGGCCCATGCCTCCCCGGCCGAGGTCTGTCTCTATCCGGTAGCGTTTTTGTAAAACTGCACCAATCATGATTTCAACAGTTACAGTGAAACCTTCATTCCCAGGTTGTGGGCCAGGAAAGCCCATTGATCGCTAAATTCTTCGATCAGGATGGCAGTAGGCTTGCCAAAGCCGTGCCCGGCGCGGGTCTGGATGCGGATCAGGATTGGCGCTGGCCCACTCTGGGCGGCCTGCAAGGCAGCGGCAAATTTGAACGAGTGCCCTGGGACAACGCGGTCATCATGGTCGCCGGTGGTGACCAGGGTGGCCGGGTAGGACACTCCCGGACGCAGGTTGTGAAGCGGCGAGTAAGCCAGCAGGGTCTTGAATTGCTCCGCATCTTCGGCCGAGCCATAATCGCTGACCCAGGCCCAACCAATGGTGAACTTGTGGAAGCGGAGCATGTCCATCACCCCAACTGCTGGAAGGGCGGCGCCGAACAGGTCTGGACGCTGGGCCAGGACGGCTCCCACCAGCAAGCCGCCATTGGAGCGACCATGGATGGCCAGGCGGGCGGGTGAGGTGACACCAGCCTGGATCAGGTGCTCGGCGCAGGCGATAAAATCGTTAAATACATTTTGTTTGTTGTGGAGCATGCCTGCCTGGTGCCAGTCTTCGCCATATTCACCGCCCCCACGCAGGTTGGCTACCGCCAGGACGCCGCCCATCTCGAGCCAGACCAACCAGCTGACTGCAAATCCAGGCAGTATGGAGATATTAAAGCCGCCGTAGCCATACAGCAGGGTCGGATTTTGGCCATCCAGCTTTAGCCCGCGGCGGTGGATGATATACATGGGGATTTTTGCGCCGTCTTTGCTGGGCACGAAGTTCTGTTGAATTTCATAGGCCTGGGGGTCAAAATCGATTGACGGTCGGAAGATCGCCTGGCTGGCCTGGTTTTGGAAATCATAACGGAAGACGGTGGTCGGGTAATTGAAAGATTGGAAAGCAAAGAAGCATTCTTTGTCCTGGCGCCGGCCGTAAATGCCAAGGTCGTCATAGCGATAAAGTGAACCAATTGTCGGAAGGGCAATTTCACCAGCCGGTGCACCATCCAGTTGGAAGAGACGAATCTGGTGGTGGGCGTGATGTAAATACAGGCCGACGAACTGATTGTTGATCAGGGTAATCCCTTCCAATACGTCTTCAGCTTGCGGAATGACCGTGCGCCAACTCGAACGCTGGGGCTGGTTGAGATCAACGGCGAC
>CAZAGA010000385.1:0-3357 GCA_964484335.1 uncultured Anaerolineaceae bacterium | reverse complement strand
GATTGATAAATACAGATGGGGATATTTATGGATTAATCCTTGAGGTGGTTGAGGATGTGGCTGATTTGGAATGTACATAATTAGCCGCAGATGGACGCAGATTTTTGTCTGATGAATACAGATGGGGATTTATGGATTATTCCTTAAGGTTGTTGACAATGCGTTTGATTTGGACCTTGGGGTGATAAAAGTTGATTAGCAGGCAGATCGAAATACCGGTGGCTTTTAAGTAGTTCAGGCATTGGGCAATGTGGGTGTCTGATATTGTTTCCACAGTTTTTAGCTCAAGGATGACTCGATTATCGACGAGCAGGTCTGCGAAATAATCCCCAACAATGGTATCCTCATAATGAACCTGGATCGGGTGTTGTTGAGAAACACTCAAGTTCGCTCTACGCAACTCGTGGGCAAGGGCGTTTTCGTAGACTTTTTCGAGGAAGCCGCATCCCAGGGTGTTGCTGACTCGAAAGGCGCAAGCGATTATTCTTTCGGTGAGTTCGTTGTTACCAAGTGTCTCCATAGTTGTTTACAGAAACATCTGCGAATATCTGCTAAAAATCTGCATTCATCTGCGGTAAATCTCTGCGCTTAGAGCTTGATCAGCAGTTTGAGCTCGGTCCAGATGAAGGGGAGGGCGGACAGGGCGCCGGTGGCCATGGCGAGCAGGCCGACGAGGACGCCGGGCAGGGGCAGATTTCCGCCGAGCTGGAGCACGCCAGCGGTGACCAGACCGCTGGCCAGGGCGGCGAGCAGGGCGCGGCTGAGGGTGCCGCGCACGGTCAGGATGCTGGGGAACTGGCGGTTGAGCAGGATCAGCAAGGTGACAGCCAGGCCGGTGAAGACGATGGCGTTGGCCAGGGCGATGCCGGGGGCCTGGATGGAGAAGGCTAGCCCAGCGCCCAGGGCAATGTAGGCCAGGGCGCCAACGGCGTAGACTTTGAGCGGGGTGAGGGCTTGCTGGCGAGCATAGAAGGAGCGGACGGCGATTTCGAGCAGGGAATGGCCGAGCAAGCCGAGCAGGTAGGCACGCGTGACCCAGGCGACCCGCTCGGCGCCGGCGGCATCGAAGCCGAGGATGTCGATCACCGGGCGGACGCCAACAGCGACCAGGGCAGCGGCCGGCAGGGTGAGGGCCAGGATGACCCGGATAGCGCGGTTGAGGGTATCGTGAAAGGCCTGGTCGGCACGGCGGGTGGCCTGCTCAGCCAGGGTGGGGAGCAGGACGGTGGCCAGGGCGGTGCCGATGAGGGTCTCGGGGACCTGCATGAAGAGCCAGCCGTTGGCGAGGGCGGAGACGCTGCCTTCGGCCAGGCGGGAGGCGATGTTATCCTGGGCGTAGAAGATGAACTGGATGCAGGCGACGGTGAGGACGCGCGGGCCGACCAGGGCGAGGACCTGGCGCACGCCGGGGTGGTGGAGGTCGATGGCGGGGCGCCAGCGGAAGCGGTAATGAACCAGGCCGGGGAGCTGGACGAGCAAGAATCCGGCCGCGCCGAGCACGGTGCCATAGACCACGCCGTAGATGCCCAGGCCGAGGGCAGGCAGGCGGAGCGGGCCGAGGGAGATGCCTTCGGTGGGGGCGAGGATCAGGGCGCCGAAGATGGTGCCGAGATCGTAGAGGCTGGGGGCGAGGGCGGGGAGGAAGAAATGCTGGTTGGCCTGCAGCCCGGCGATGGCCAGGCCGCTGAGCGAGAAGAGCAGGGTGCCGAGCAGGTTGATGCGCATGAGCTGGGCGACGAGCAGCTGCTGCTCGGCGGTGAAACCGGGGGCGACGCCCAGGCGCCAGCCGACGAGCTGCTCGGCGAAGATGGCGACCAGCAGGGAGAGGGCGGCGGTGGCCAGGAAGACCAGGTTGGCGATGCGCGAGAACAGGTCCCACATCGCCGGGCGGCCGCGCTGCTGGAGGTATTCGGAGAGGACGGGGATGAAGGCCATGGCCAACACACCGCCGGAGATGAGGGCGAAGAGCAGGTCGGGGATGTTATTGGCGGCGTAGAAGGCGTCGAGGGTGGCGGAGAGGCCGAACTGGCGGTTGATCAGGATCTTGCCAGCGAAGCCGAGGACTTTTTCGAGGCCGAAGAAGAAGGCGACGATCAGGGTGGAGCGGGCTAGAGTGGACATTTGGCAAGTATAGCATGAGATGAGGGGGCGGGCTATAATATCTGCTATGGAGCTGAAGATCCCGGAGGCTTTTGCGAGGAGAATTTGCGATGGGTACGGCCAGGCCGGGCGCGATTGGCTGGAGGGGCTGCCGGGATTGGTAGAGGCCTGGGCGCAGCGCTGGTCGCTGGAGGTGGAGGGTGCCTTTCCGCTGCTGTCTTACAATTATGTGCTGCGGGTACGGCGGGCGGATGGGGGGCGGGCGGTGCTGAAGCTGGGGGTGCCGAACCGGGAATTGACGAGCGAGATGGCGGCGCTGCAGTTTTACGCCGGGCGGGGCTGCGCTGAGATTTACGCGGCGGACCCAGAAGCGGGGGTTTGCTTGATCGAGGAGCTGCGGCCGGGGCGGATGCTGGCGGAGCTGGTGGACGACGACCTGGCGACGCAGATCGGGGCGGAGGTGATGGCGGCGGTGTGGCGCCCGGCGCCGGTTGAGCAGGGGGTTTTCCTGTCGGTGGCGGGCTGGGCGGAGGGGATCGGGCGCTACCAAAGGCGCTATGGGCGGAACGGGCCGCTGGAGGTGCGGCTGGTGGAGCAGGCGGGCGGGCTGTTTCGAGAGCTGTTGGCGAGCGCTGGCCCGGCGACTTTGCTGCACGGCGACCTGCACCACTACAACATCCTGGAGGCGGAGCGGGCGCCGTGGCTGGTGATCGATCCGAAGGGGGTGATCGGCGAGCCGGCCTACGAGCTGGGGGCGTTCCTGTACAACCCGCTGCCGGATTTTCCGCGGCGGAGCGACCTGGGGCGGCGGTTGCGGCGAAGGATCGACCTGCTGTGCGAGCGGCTGGGGCTGGAGCGGGAGCGGGTGGTGGGTTATGGGATGGCGCAGGCGGTGTTATCGGCGTGCTGGAGCGTGGAGGATAACGAGGGCGGTTGGGAAGGGGTGATGCGGGTGGCGGAGGTGTTATCCGATTTTGGGTAATGTAGACAGCCTGGCTGTCCTTAATAATCGAAATTATGGTAAAATCTTTGCGCTCGGGGAGGGAGTCCGGCAAGGACGAGATCCCGGGAATTGGAGGGATGGCCGAGTGGCTTAAGGCGCCTGTCTTGAAAACAGGTTTGGAGCAATCCAACGTGGGTTCGAATCCCTCTCCCTCCGCTGAAGCGATTAACAATTGGGGAGGTGCCAGAGAGGCCGATTGGGCTCGCCTGCTAAGTGAGTGCTGGGCTTTAAACTCAGCCGCGGGTTCGAATCCC
>CAZAGA010000384.1:0-3375 GCA_964484335.1 uncultured Anaerolineaceae bacterium | reverse complement strand
AACCACAGCCCGGAGCCTTCTCCGGATTTTGGGACAGATTTAGTTTCGATCATGATCACGCCTCGTTTCTGCTACCCACCGTACATATTGACCGCGAAAAACAGGCCGCCGACTACCGTCACAGCCAGGATCACCCAGAAGAGCACCTTCTGGTTGGCGACGGCTACGCCAAAGCTGGTCAGCACAACCCGGATGCCATTCAAACCGTGGTAAAGGCCAGCGATGATGACCAACAGCTCGCCAGTGATGAAGACGGGCGAGTGGAGCAGTTTTAAAAACTGGTCATAGCTTTCTGGCCCACCAGCGAGTTGGCTCAGTACGATCAAGTGCAAGAACAGGTAAAAAGTCAGGCCCAAGGCAGTGAGTCGGTTCAGGATGAATGCCCAGGTGCCGATATCGCGCCCGCGCGGGTCAAACCATTTCCAAAAATTCCCCGAGGCTGGCCGATTTTTATCAAGAGTCTTATTTTCAATCATGGGAGGCTTCCTTTCACTTGGCTCCGAACCAGCTTCTTAACCGGGCGCCCAGGACCTGTCGACGAAGTTGCATAATCTTTCCAGCCGGGTCGACATTCGAAGGGCAAACTGCCGTGCATTCAAACGCACTATGGCAGCGCCATAAACCGATCTCGCTATCTACCAACCCCAACAGCCCGTTGGATTTGCCATTTGTCTTCAAGCCATGTTGGTGAGCGCCAGCCAGTGGCGCCGGGCCGAGATAATCGGCATGGGTTGCAGCAGCCGGGCAAGCGCTGATACACAAGCCGCATTCGATGCAGTCCGAAAGCCGGGTGAAGGACCGGATCTCCTCCTGCCGGGCTTTATCCAGCTTCTCAAATGCCGGTTCGACCGCCAGGGCAACCACCGAGCGGTGCCCAACCTGTTCCATCTTGCGAAAGAGCGGGCCCATATCCACCGCCAGGTCGCTAACCACCGGGAAATTGCGCAGCGGTTCGACCCGCACAGTCCCGCCGTTGCTGACTACATCCCGAATTGGTGTGATGCAAGTCAGCTTTTCAACGCCGTTCACCCGCATACCGCACGCACCGCAGGTGGAATGATGGCAGGCATGGGCAAAGCAGAGCGAACGATCTTTGAACGCCCAGACGCGTTCAATCGCATCCAGGACATACTCATCCGGGCGGACATCCAGGACAAAGGCTTGAAAGTGCGGCGCTTCCTGCCCTTTCTGGCGAGAAATCATGAAAGTTACTTTCCAAGGTGTTTCCATAATTTATGCCTCCAGGGTTAATGCAACGCAACGGGTTCGTCGGCCAGGCTGTAGAACTGCCGGTAGGAGACCAGGGGAATCTCGGCTGTGCAGCAAGGCACATCCATCCCCAGCTTCTTGCACACCAGGTCAACCGTCTTCTCCGCCATCAGGCGCAGCGTAGTCGCCTTGCCACCGGTGATCGTGACTAACCCGTCGATATTATGAGATTCTTTGTGGTCAAAGGACTTGAAGGTGCGCGCCAGGCTGCGGCCAGTCGTTCCGGCGCCGATCAGCGGTCGGGTCGCCATATACACCCCGCGCTGTTTGGTCTGAGCGATGCCAGGGATCAAGGCGCAGGCATGCTCAAGCATTTGCTGGATCTGCTCTTCAACTACTGGAATGTAATCCAGCTCGGTGACTTCGAAAGAAGTCGTCCCAACCACCATCATCCGGCGCTGGGGCAGGACGATATCGCCGTCCGCCGGAGGGCAGAGGCGGTTGATCGTCCGCTCGCACAGGCGCTGGTCGTAAGAGACCATGATGCCTGGCGTCGGCTTGACTGGCACACCCGCTCCGGCCATCTCTGCCACTTCGCCAGCCCAGGCGCCGGTGCAGTTAACCACGATATCCGAGCGCAGCTCGCCACGCCGGTCATTGGCGCGATCCCAGACCTTGACACCGACCACATTGCCCTGTCCATCCATGACGAAGCCTTCCACATCCGCGTACAGCAGGAAGCGCGCGCCACTCGCTTTGGCGCTGGCGGCAAAGGAAAGCGCCAGGCGCAGCGGGTCAAACGTCCCATCCGGGATGGTGAAACCCACCAGCAGGTTGGGGTTCAAAGCAGGCTCGAGCGCCAGAGTCTGCTTTGAAGTGAGCTGTTCGATCGGGATATGGCAAGCTTCGCAGCCTTCGATGAATGCCTCGCCATAGGCCAGGTCGCTCTCCGTCAAGGCAACAAACAACCCGCCGTTTGGCTCGATCACATCCGGCACGATCTTACGTAAAATTGTATTTTCGTCGATACATTCAATGGCCGATTCCTGGTCTTTGACCGCATAGCGACCGCCTGAGTGGAGCAGTCCGTGCGTCCGCCCAGAAGTACCATTGGCGATCGGGCCACGCTCGACCACCGTGACATTAAAACCCCGTTGCGCCAGGTCGTAGGCCGTGGCAACCCCGGTAAACCCGGCTCCGATTACAATTGCATTTGGTTTAGTCATCCTTACTCCTTAGCTGTTTTATCAGCTTTTTTCATTCTCCCGGTAATTTTCAGCGGCAAAAAAGTTCCCAATTAAGCCGCCTCCCACAAAGCCGGGCAACAATCAGGACAGATATTGATTTCATTAATAATTTGATCCAATTCGGGCTGGATATCCTCCACCGGGCCAGGTTTAAAACCCACCGCGCCACACCAACAGGCATACCAGCCAGGACGAGATTCAAGGTAAGACTGGCGGGGGGCAATTAAATCAATGATTTCAACGCCCATTCGCCAGCGAGCATTGGTTGCCAGCCGGCGGCAGCCCACCGCTCTCAATTTCTCGGTATACAAACGGAAATGCTGACAATGTCGCATCAATAGCACCGCCAGGCTCACATCTTTCGGAAATGGCAGGCGTTGTGCATCGCCATAATGAACAATCAGGTTGGCAGGATCATCTGGCAGCCGCTCGGATAGGTCAGGCTGGATTTCAATTGCTTCCACGCGGCAGGCCAGTTTTGCCAGCCGCCGGGCCAGGCGCAAGTCCCCGGCGCCAATCTCCAAGACGACATCTTCTGGCCGGACTTCCGCCATTACGACCTGGTAGGTTGATTCATCATATGGAGCCCAAAGCAGCTCCCACTGATTTTCGTCAAGCGCCATCCAGGCCTGGGAAGAGCCGTCTGCCAGCATCGAGAACACCCCAGATCAACGCCTAATCGTCCGGTTGATCCACATCATGCCGAAGAAAATACCCCAAATCGCCGCGCCAAAAATCAACCCCAGGCCAATTGCTTTCCACCACACCAGGCTGTACCAGTACTGCCAGGCGGTAAAACCAGCCATTGCCAGGCTGGTAATCGTAATCACCACCAAAGCCGTCTTCATTTGAATCCACGGCTGATTCATCGCCTGGCGGATTTCAGCCTCCATCTGGCGATCAGCAGCTTTCTTCTGTT
>CAZAGA010000383.1:0-3392 GCA_964484335.1 uncultured Anaerolineaceae bacterium | reverse complement strand
CACCATCCGCAGGGTTTTCTTCGGACCCATCCCGCCAATCATAATCCGCGGATGCTGCCTGGAGAGCGGGCGGGGATTGTTGGTGATGGCTGGCGCAGAGAAATGCTCGCCTTCGAAAGATGTCTCCGCCCCGCTCCAAAGCGCCTTCGCCAGGCGCAGGTTGTCTTCTAGCAGCTCAAAGCGTACAGATGTGGCGGGGTAAGGAATCCCGAAGCCTTTTGCTTCCTCTTCATACCATGCCGCGCCAATCCCGAGATACGCTCGCCCACCCGACAAAATATCCAGGGTATTGATCATCTTCATCAGGACCGACGGATGCCGATAAATCACACCCGTCACCAGCACGCCGAGCATCGCTTTTTCCGTCAGCCCGGCAAAATATCCCAGCGTGGTATAACTCTCCAGCATTGGATCTGTGTAAGCTTCCCCAAACAACCCCTTGATTTGATAGTAATGATCCATCACCCACAGGCTATAAAAACCAGCTTCTTCGGCGGCAGTGACGATCTCTTTCAGTTTCGGCCGGATCGCTGCCGTGCCCCCCGGGTATTTAAAAGACGGTATTTGCAATCCAATCTTCATCCTCATCCTCCTGATAAACAATCAACTTCTGCTTTTGTGCGGTTTTTGCGTTCCGCTTTTTGAATGTATAGCGAATAAACCCCGGCGAATTTTATCGTGACAATTTTATCCTGGGTCATCATTCATCAACTCCCGCTTCGGATTACGCCTGAATGCTCGTAATTCGCGACAATCACGCCTTTTGGGGTTGACCCCCGGCCATGCGTCCGCATGATCTGGCCGCCGCTCTTATCTTCGTCTGGCCCGCCTGGGGCTTGGATGACACCATCCAGGGAGATATGTTCAAGCACAATAACTTTTTTCATGGCTGAGTGCCTTCAACATTTCCAACGGATTACCTTTCCTGCGCTAATGAATTTTTCGGTTATTACAGTATTTTTCGTGCCATCGGTATTCGTAATATAAAAAAGTGACTGACAACAAAACTTATTAAAACCGCGATCAATGACACAATAACAAATTTCATCAGTGCTGGAAGCATGCTGCCTTGAAAGGCAAACTGCAGCAGTACGATAATCGGTACATGAATAATATAAACTGTATAAGCACTGGCTGACAGAGTGTGTGCTAATTTGCCTTGTTTATTGAAATGCTTTCGGAAAAAGAGCAGTAATCCTAGGCCTATACCGATCGAAATTAAGGATTCCCAAATTGAAAATATCATCGCTGGGAATTGGAATCCGCCACGTATCTTTTGAAAATCACCCACAAGCATAAATCCTGGAAAAAGAAGAGCGGATATAACACCCACGCTGAGCCATAGTTTTCCAACAGATTCAGGCCACTTTCGTAGCCACTCACGTTGCCACGCCATAGTTCCGATCATAAAAAATGTCACGTACTGCCAATAATAGGGAAATCTCAAATTAGTAAAGCTCTGCCAACCAATTGGAAATACCAGCCGCAATACAAACGCAGCAATAGCAATAAAAGCCATCAAGATAAAAATCGATAGATTGCCTGGTGCTCCTTTTTCAGCCTCAATTTTGAATGGCCTGTAGCCGACAAGAGTGCAAACAAGAACATACACGATGGAAAATAGCAATAAATTGCTAACAAACCACATTGGGCCTGTACCGATGCCCTTGACGTAATCAAAATATGTATTAAAGAAATGAGTTATCGAGGGTGCTGTGTTGTTTAGATTGCTCATCCGAAGATATACGATTGGTGGATTGATCAGAAAATCATAAAAGATGAGCGGTATACCAAGCCGGATAAACCGACGTGCGATAAAATGCGAGCTACCTTGACGCAAAAATGAAGCCGGCGTAAAGTAGCCGGCAATGAAGAATAGCAATCCCATGAAAAAAGCCAGATTTGCGAATGAAAACCAGGCCAATAAAAATGTTGCCAGACCACTCGGTTGAGAATTTGTTATCGCTTCAGAGCCCAATCCGCCATACACAATTGCAACATGCACGATAACAACCAAAACAATAACAAATGTACGCAAGTTGTCAACGAAATAGAGTCGATCGTTTTGCGCAGGAAAGCTGCTGGTTTCTTTGTTTCTTAACATAGTTCCACTTCCACGTTTCTGCCCCCAACACCATACGAAATAGTGTTTCGAACGTAATCGTGTTTGATCACCATAAAAAACCCTCCAATCCAGGTTGGGGAACCTGCCAATGGGCATATATTGAAATATAAAGGCGTAGAACGCGCCCTGCTCCCCGAAGTAGAAGTCGAGCAGCCGGTCGGAAAGGATCTGTTCGCAATTCGCCCGCGTCGCGGTCATGGAAATCCCGAACGGGACTCCTGCCGCCCTCAACTCCGACATTGCCTGAAGTACCCTTTCGAAGGCCCCTCCCCCCGGTGCTGGTGGTTGCTTCCCCCAGGCCTTCGACGGATAGGGCGGGGGTCAGGTTGCCCAGCCTGGCCAGGCGCCGGGCGGTTTCGCTGGTGATCAGGGTTCCGTTGGTGAATATCAGAAACAGGCAATCGTCATGCCTGGCGACAAGATCGAGCAGATCTTTCCCTTGGGAACGATAGGCGAGTGGTTCGCCGCCTGAAAAAACGAACAGGCAAATCCCCCACTGTTCTTTTGCCTCCCTCACGATTCGGTCAAGTATATCCCACGGGAGAGTGGCTGGCTGCGGGTTGCCGGTTCCGGATCCCGCGTTGGCATAACAGCCAGTGCAAGCCAGGTTGCACGCCCGGGTCGGGCTGATCACCAGGAACCAGGGAGGCGCTGCACCATGCTCCTTGCTGAAGCGCTGGATGATCAGCCTGCGTTGCCTTAAGGGCAGCAGTGCGCAGCCCCACAGCTCGAAGATTCGGCCTGCAACCTGTGGGGCGAGGACGCGCTTCTCGATTGCCCTGTCAATGGAGCTGAGCACGGCGAGGGATATCCACCGGTATTGTGCATAGATCTTCTGCCAACCAGGTGGGTCGTTTGGAATCAGCTTGGAGGTTACCAGCAGGCGGCTGGCGGTATGGATCAGGTATCTTCGTGCTGGGTCGAGGTAAAACAACCTGGTTGTAAAAGCCACCAGGTGCCGGCCAGGCTTGCTATGCAGCTGAGAGGAAGCTAACCTGGATAGGTTCATGGATAAATAGGTCAATGCGTTCTTTGTTCAGACCAACGAGTTTGTGAAACCTGTGCTTTCTCATCCCGGTACACGATCCTCATTATACTCTGCACTCAGGACAAGAGGAGACCAGTGTCCGCGGGCAGGTGTGCAGGCATGGTGGAATACCGATCGTATCGAAAAGGCGCGCTCGAATATTACCCCGCCGCGCTTCCCACTGAGCAAGCACTCGAATCACCCCGTTTTCATCTGCCAACAACGGTTTAATGGCCACAA
>CAZAGA010000382.1:0-3393 GCA_964484335.1 uncultured Anaerolineaceae bacterium | reverse complement strand
GCGCCCTACCTTTCCCCCACGCCAACCACCAAGCCGACCTCCTATCCAACCCTGACGCGCACCCCGATCACGCCATCGCCGACTCCCTATCCGACCTTGACGCGCACGCCAACGCCGACGAAATAAAGGTAATTTTCTTTCCTATACAGGTATAAAAAAATCGGCCTCGCCGATTTTTTTATACCTGTATACTAGCTAGAATCAATGACAAGCAGGAGAATTAAACCCCCTGGGCAAGTGCGACGGCTACCTGGGCTGCCAGGCGGGCATTATTGATCAGCAGGCTTAAATTCGCCGCCAGGCTGCCGCCATGAGTCAGCTCGCTCATCCGGCCCAACAAGAAGGGCGAGACTGCCTGACCGCGCACCTGGAGGCGTTCGGCATCGGCCAACGCTTGCTGGACGGCCTGTTCCACGAAATCAACGGGGAGGGCGGTTTCTGCGGGAGGTGGATTGGCTACCAGGACGGCGCTGTTCATTCCAATCCCCCAATGGGCGTTGGCTAGCTGGACAACTTCTCGTGGGGTAGCAGCCTGGGCGCTGGTTTTCAGGCCACTGGAACGGGAATAAAAGGCCGGAAAGTCATCCGTGCCAAAACCGACCACCGGCACACTCCAGGTTTCCAGGTACTCCAGGGTTGCCGGCAGATCCAGGATGGCCTTGGCCCCAGCGCAAACCACGATCAATGGCGTATGGGCCAGCTGGGGTAAATCGGCAGAAATATCCCAGGTCTGGGCAGCTGGCTGGCCGGGCGGCAACCGGTGGACGCCGCCAATGCCGCCGGTGGCGAATACTTTAATCCCGGCGCTGTAGGCGGCAAATAAGGTAGCTGACACGGTAGTACCCCCACTCCAGCGCCCAGCAATCGCCGGGCCAATGTCACGGCTGCTGATCTTGTGAACATCTTGTCCATGGGCCAGGTCTTCCAGGATCTGTTCATCGATCCCGACCAACACCTGGCCTTTATAGAGGGCGATGGTTGCCGGGACCGCACCCCAACGAGTCACCTCGGCCTCCATATCCAGGGCGAGCTGGCGATTTTGTGGGTAAGGTAGACCATGGGTAATGACGGTCGATTCCAGGGCAACGACCGGCTCCTGGTTGCTCAAGGCATCATAGACTGGCTCAGAGACGATAAAATGGGGCGACACTTCATGTGGCATTTTAGATCACTAATCCTTCGTATAACTTTTCCAGGGTCAGATCAGGTAAAACTGCCCCGGGATGGCGCAAGGTCAGCGCGGAAGCAGAAACACCCAGGCGCAGCGCTTCATCCAGGGAGATTTCATTCAATAATCCAAACAAGACTGCGGCAGTCATCGCATCGCCGGCGCCGGTGGGGTCGATGATCTCAGTCCGGATGGCCGGGATATAGCCAGCCGTTTGCGAGGTGGCATAGCAGACGCCGAATTGGGCGATGGTAATAATCACGATTTCAACCCCCTGGCCTACCAGGTAGCGAGCAGCATCCATCACCTGGCGGCGTTTCGAGGCCTCCACGGTACGGTCGCTCAAAATCCCGGCTTCGCTGTTGTTTGGAGTAATCATAAACAGGCGCGGCAGGTAAGGTCGCAGCCGGCCGGCCAGGCTGGTCGAAGTCGGGTCGGCGCAGACTGGCAGGTGGGCGCGGCGGGCCAGGCTGACTGCTTTTCGGATCGTTTCTGGGGCCGAATTCGCATCCAGGAACAACAGGGAGGCCTGCTTGAACAGATCGTTGTGCGCTTCCAGGTAGGCTGGGGTGATGGCAGCGCTGCTGGTACGCATATCATCCAGCGCAAATTGCAGCTCGCCCTTGTTATTCACGACCGCCAGGTAGGCGCCAGTGGATTGGCCCGGGATCGCCTGGACCGCACTGACGTCAACACCGGCTTCGGCCAGTTGAGTGAGGAGCTGCGCCCCGGGAGGATCATCGCCAACCGCCGTGAGCAGGGTCACCGGTTGACCCAGCCGGGCCAGGTTCTCGGCCACATTGCGCGCCACGCCGCCAAAAGAGCTACGAATCTGGGCCGGATTGCTGGTTTCCGAGCGCAGCTCACCCTGCAGGCGCCCAACCAGGTCAACACCCGCCGCCCCCAACACCAGGACAGGTCCTTCTTTCTCGAGCGGAGTAAATTCGGGATGATGCGACATAGGTTACTTGGGGGAATCCTCTTGATCCTCTAGCGGGGTTAAGCGGGCCAGGACAACGCCCATAATCTTCCAGCCTTTTTGAAATGGAATGTTGGGTTCATGGATTGGATTTGTCGTCTGATACTCCAGTAAGATATTACCTCGATCGTAAACAAGTTTCTTAATATTGGTTTCCTCAGACCCAGGTTCATTGGTTGAAGTAATCACAATCCTGTTGGCGTATAATTTCTCTCTAAACGGATCAACCTCCACAGGTAACACGAGAACCAGGTCGCCATCCTGAATGGTTTCCGGTCCGGGAGCATTCATGCTGTCGCCATGCACACGGAGGGCATAGACCCTTCGAAAATCAAGCACGTTTACCATGCGGTCACTAGACACCAAGGAATGGATTCGATAGGTTACATTTTCAATCACCAGTTGTGCTACATCAATATAACCCGCATCGCCGATGTAATTTTCTTTTAATTGCCCGGCCGAAGTAGCAACTCGGCGGATTGGATAGATCCGTAAAAATCCGTCATTCTTTTTCCGGCCTGGATCTTTCACGTGCTCAGCCGGCGGTTTCACATCCTTGCTATCGGGTGGGTGAATAGCTTCTTGCGCCGGGACGGCTGCAGCGACCGAGGAGCTGGCCGAAGCCACTGCCCCGACTGAGGCAGCGGCACCGATTGACGCCCCCGCACTAGCAGACTTCGCGACATTCGCGGATAATTCTTTGCGCATTTCGTCCAGGAACAGGCGGATTTCTTCCAGGCGCTGACGGTACCACTCTGAGCGCGTCTCGCCAAATGGGCCAGTGGCGTGCAATCGCTCAAATTCTTTACGGCAGGCATCCCATTGGTGCATCGCATCCCAACGATAAGCTGGATCCCTTTTCCATAAGACAATGCCAAGACACCAAAGAATCACAGCAAGATCATGATGGTCACTAGCGAAACGATTTGTCGCATCGCGTAATTTCTGATGAGCGGTATCTAAACGGCCAATCTCGGCTTCAATTCTAGCTAGATAAAAATCTATATCGCCAATTTTTGAGTTGTCTTGGGTTTTTCGGACACTCCTTTCCAGCGAATTGGCTAAGCTCCAAACTCGATCTTTATTGCCATTCTTTGCTTGGTTGATTATTTCATGAACTAATGATTGCTCAGACCAGCTTAAGTGTCCTTTCCAACTAATCCCACCTTGTTTCTTGACTTCAAGAAAGTGATGAAACCAATTTAGACCAATATATTCTATTCGCATCAAATCATTGAGTAGAGCA
>CAZAGA010000381.1:0-3394 GCA_964484335.1 uncultured Anaerolineaceae bacterium | reverse complement strand
TCAAGTTGATCCAAGAACCACAACCTTTGTTGGGCAAAGGAGGTCGGCATGCGAACAGCCCCGCCATCCAGTACCGTTGAGCGGACTTGTGGCAGGATTGGCTGGCGCTCTTCTTGGGGTTGGCTTTTTAGGTCTGATTGAGTAAGCAGGAGACTTAAAAGCTCAAGCTTCTCAGCCGATAAATCACCGACCAGGGCCGCCAGCTCATCAGCTGACAGACCAGAGATGCCCAGAGGAGCTCCATCTGTCTCGAAACGCTCTGGTTCCGAGAAATTATCACGACCAGGGGAATCTAGCTTGGCCGATTCCCGGTCGTCGCTGGAATTCACCATTATTCAGACCTTTTCTTCTGTTCCAACATCTTTCGAACCTCGTCGTCCGAAAGGCCACCAACTTTTTGTAACATCTCCAACAACTTGGTCTTATCAACGGATTTGACTGCGGCCGGCGTACCGCCTGCCTGAGAGCGAGCTTCAGAAACTTGACGTTCCGAACCAATGAAATCGGCAATTCCGGCGACCGTCGGATTTTCAAATAGTTTACGCAGTGGGACTTCGATTGCGTATTCTTCGCGAACCCTGGAAACAAATTGCGTCGCCAGGAGAGAATGCCCACCTAACTCAAAGAAGTTATCAAACACTCCCACCCGCTCAACGTGGAGCAGTTCTATACACATCTCAACCAGCCGGTGTTCGATTTCATTTCTCGGGGCAACATATTCGCTTTGCAGCTCAGGTCGATCAAGCGTCTCGATCGCCGCCAAAGCCTTGCGATCCACTTTCCCACTAGGCGAGAGAGGGAACTTATCTAAGATTACGAACCCAGATGGCAACATATATTCGGGTAATGATTTCCGCAAATAGCTCCGCAGATCGGTTACGCTAATTGCTGGGCTACCGAATTCCGGTACGATGAAGGCTGCCAGGCGTTTATCAGATAAATCTTGTCCTTGCGCCAACACCACGGCTTCCTGAATTGCCGGGTAACGGTTTAGCGTCGACTCGATTTCTCCTAATTCGATCCGAAAACCTCGCACCTTTACCTGTTGGTCAATCCGACCAAGAAAATCAACGTTGCCATCCTCACGGTAACGAGCCAGATCGCCTGTTTTATACAGCCGTTCGAACCAATTTTCCAAACCACCAAAAGGGTTAGGGATAAATTTTTCTACGGTCAGCTCAGGCTGATTGCGATACCCTATCGCCAGACCAACTCCCGAAACGTGTAGCTCTCCCGGCACGCCAACGGGCACGGGCTGGTTATATCGATCAAGGATATACAGGTGATGATTGGCAATTGGTTTGCCAATGGGTGGTTGGAAAGTCTCGTCGCCGGTGCAGCGATACATTGAGGCGCAAACCGTGGTTTCTGTCGGACCGTAAGCATTGAAGAAGTCACGTCCAGTTGACCAGGCAGCCACAATTTCCGGTGTGCAGGCTTCACCAGCAGAGATGACGGTTTGCAACGCCGGAAGCGCCTGGCGCGACACATTTTCCGCCGATGGCAAGCGCAGCACTGATGGAGGCAGCGTAACGGTTGTCACAGCCTGCTTTTTCAACAAAGCCAACAGATCGGAAGACGAGGCCAGGGTTTCCTGGCGAGCCAGGACCAGGGTCGCCCCATTCCCCAAGGCCATGAAGGTTTCCCAAACTGAGGCATCAAAGCTAAATGGGGAGAATTGAAGCACACGACTGTGTTCTGTAATTCCAAAAGCGATTTTCTGAGCGCCAGCCAGGTTCGAGAGACCACGATGGAGAAGCATGGTGCCTTTGGGCTTACCGGTCGAACCAGAAGTATAGATCATATAGGCCAGGCTGTCCGGTGTCGGCGTGATGCGTGAGTTGAAGCTGGCAGGCTGGGAATCAGCATGTGCTTGAATACGCTGCCAATCTCGATCCAAGCAAATCACCTCTCGCCCAAAATCTTTGAGTGGCAACCGGCCCAGCAAGTGTTCTTGGGTTAGCAAGGCTGTAATCCCTGCATCCTCCAGCATGTAAGTCAATCTTTCTTCCGGGTAGGAAGGATCAAGCGGTACATATGCACCGCCAGCCTTCATCACCCCCAGTATGGCGACCATCATCTCAGGAGATCGCTCTGTGGAAACCCCGACCAGGAAATCGTCTTGGGGCTTGCCTTCTCTCAGAATACGCAAATAGCCAGCTAATTGGTCGGCGCGCTGGTTCAGCTCTGCATAGGTTAAACGGGAAATCCCAAGATTGAGATCTTCAAAATCCAGGGCAACCTGATCCGGTTTCTGGCGAGCGTGAGCTTCAAATAACTGATGAGCGCAAAATTCGATAGGGGTCGGCGTAGCCGATGAATTCCAATCCACCAACAAGGTTTGCTGCTCAACCCTGCTAAGCAAGCCGAGCTGGCTAACGGGGCGCTCTAAATCGGCCAAGGCATTTTCTAGCAGCGTTTGGTAGTGTATCACCATCCGTTCTACTGTCGCCGGCTCAAAAAGATCAAGGTTATATTCCAAGCCACCGACAATTCCATCCGGGATTTCAGCCAAGGTTAAAGTCAGGTCAAACTTGGCCGAACCGCTATCCGATTCGATCAGCTCAAAAGATAATCCTTCACCCGTACGACCTTGGTTCAAAGAGCGAATCGCATCACTCATTGGCGCATTTTGCAGGGCAAAGGCTACCTGGAAAAGTGGGGTATGACTGAGATTACGCTCCGGCTGCAGCACCTCTACCAGGGTCTCAAAAGGCAAATCCTGGTGCGCATACGCACCCAGGGCGACATTGCGAACTCGTTGTAAAACTTCCTTAAAGTTCGGCTCAGCAGATAAATCGACCCTCATTACCAGGGTATTGACAAAGAAACCGATCAGGTTTTCGATTTCCGCGTTGGTACGGTTCGCAATCGCCGTGCCCACGCTGATATCTTCCTGTCCAGAATATCGGGAGAGCAAGATCTGGAAAGCAGCCAGGTAAGCCATGAAAAGCGTTACCCCCTCCTGGCGACATAGCTCATTGACTCTGCGATTCAGCTCGGTCGGTAATCTGAACGCTAGCGTCGCGCCACGTGAGCTTTGGACAGCCGGCCGAGGGTGGTCGGTGGGCAACTCAAGAAGACGGGGTGCGTTTGCCAGTTGCTTTTTCCAGTAATTTACTTGCCGGTCAAGCTGTTCCCCTTGTAACCACTCTCGCTGCCATTCTGCGTAATCAAAATATTGAATCCGCAACGGTGGCAGCGGTGAAGGCTTCCCGTTGGCAAAGCTGGCATAGAGTACGGCGACTTCACGAATGAACACACCCATCGACCAACCATCCGAAACAATATGATGCATAGTCAGCAGAAAGACATGCCGGTCATCGCTTAAGCGAAACAAGCGCGCTCGGACAAGTGAATCTTTCTGCAAATCGAACGACTTGCGCGCTTCTTC
>CAZAGA010000380.1:0-3431 GCA_964484335.1 uncultured Anaerolineaceae bacterium | reverse complement strand
CGCGCCAGTATCACCCAGATGTCAACAAGGCGCCGGATGCCGAAGAGCGCTTCAAAGAAATTAATGAGGCCTACGCAGTGCTGTCCGACGAAGAAAAACGCGCCGCCTACGATCGCTATGGTTTTGCGGGCGTACGCGGACCCAGCGGCGCTCCAGATTTCGGGGTGGATTTCACCAACTTCGCTGATATCTTCGGCGACCTGTTCGGCTTTGGCCGTCAGCAGACTCGCCAGCGCAATGCCCCCCGCCGGGGAGCAGATTTACAATATCGCCTGGACCTGAGCTTCGAAGAAGCCGTTTTTGGTACTGATAAAGAAATTGAAATTAACCGGGATGAGATCTGCTCTACCTGTGGGGGCTCCGGCGCTGAGCCGGGTACTAGCCCCACCCGCTGTAGTTCCTGTAATGGAACCGGGGAAATCCGCCAGGTTCGCCAGACGATATTGGGCTCGATGGTCCAAGTCGCGACCTGCCCGACCTGCAACGGCCAGGGAGAGACCATTGCTACACCCTGCCATGTCTGCCGTGGGCGAGGCCAGGAACGAAAGTCTCGCCGAAAAGTAGTCAGCATCCCGGCTGGCGTGGATAACGGCACCCAGATGCGCCTGGCTGGCGAAGGCCAGCCCGGAGCCAACGGCGGCCCCAACGGCAATCTGTACATCTCGATTAATGTCCGACCGCACCAATATTTCCGGCGACGCGAATATGACATTCTGATGGATCTGACGATCAACATCGCCCAGGCCGTCCTGGGGGATGAAGTTCAGGTGCCGACTGTGGACGGCCCGACCACGCTCAAAATCCCATCTGGGACGCAACCCGGCAAAGTCCTGATCCTGAAGGGTAAGGGCGTTCCCCGGTTGCGCGGCGCCGGGCGTGGCGATCAGATGTTAGTCATCAACGTCGAGGTGCCAACTCGGCTGACCAACGAGCAGCGCAAGCTGTTCGAACAGCTCAGCGTCTCACTCGGCAATGAAGTGAAACCACAAGAGCGCAGCTTTATCGACCGGCTGAAAGACGCCCTGGGAGGCTGATGAACACCTGGTTAGAAGTATCAATGATTGTCGACGGCGAGCTAGCCGAAGCCGTCGCTGAAGTGATGGCGCGCTTTGCGCCAAATGGTGTCTTAATTGAGAGCACCGCAGTAACCGCTTCAGCAGATGACAGCGAAGGCCACGAGGTTGGGCCGTTGCGCGTGGCCGCCTACCTGACGGTAGATGATCACCTAGAAGAGACCCGCCAGCGCCTGGAAGAAAGCCTGTGGTACCTGGGCCGGATTCGCCCGCTGCCTCTGGCTTTCTACCAGTATATCCAGGAATCAAATTGGGCTGAAGCCTGGAAAATCCACTACCGCCCGATTGCGATTGGCTCTCGGCTGATGATCGTTCCAGCGTGGCTGGAAAATCCTGAGCCAGGTCGGATTCCGATTCGGATCGACCCGGGTATGGCCTTCGGGACCGGCACCCACCCGACTACCCAGCTTTGCTTGGAGCTACTTGAACAATTTTATCACCCTGCCACCGGTCAAACAGCCGGTCCAAGCGTGATCGACGTCGGTTGCGGCTCCGGAATCCTGGCGATAGCCGCTCTGAAGCTGGGCGCTAAGGAAGCCCTGGGCGTGGATATCGATCCAGAAGCCATCACGGCCAGTCGCGAAAACGCCCGGCTGAACGAAGTGGAAGGACTTCTCGAGTTGGGACTCGGGTCACTGGCTGAAATCATCGCTGGGGTATTTTCAGCCCCTGGACGGACCGGCCCGCGCCAGGCGGAGGTGGTCCTGGCGAATATCCTGGCGCCAGTCCTGGTCAAGCTGCTCAGCGAAGGCCTAGGAAGGCTGGTGCTGCCCGGCGGTTGGCTAATCCTGTCCGGCATCTTGGCCGAACAGTCTGAGGCAGTTGAAGCTGCCCTGGCTGCCAACCGATTACGCGTGGTCGAAAAACGCCAGCTCGGAGACTGGATTGCCCTGGCTGCCACCCCGGCGCCCTGAAGGGCTTTTCTTAATATTTTACAATCGGCATCCGTGCGGGTTGACTTTCAGGCCTAGAAACCGCTACAATACAAGTGACGGTTGTATCCGTTTGCCTGTCTATTTTCGGTTTACACAGATTAACGTAATCAAGCTGGGAGTCTATCCATGAATTCACCACCCCCTTCGGAGACCCACGACCAAGATTCCTTGCCATCCAATGGGGATGTCTACACCCAACCGGCTTACTTTTCCCGCAAGGTCATCTGGCCAGTTCTGGCGATCCTAGCGATCGGGGCTGGCCTGGTTGCGTGGGATGGAAAAAGAATCGCCGCTGTGCTGCTCCAGGCGGATTGGCATTATCTCTCCGGGGCGCTGCTTTTCACTGCCTTCTCTTATCTGTGTGTCTCTTATACCTATACCATAGTGGCGCGTATTTTCGGTATTCGCATGCCCGGGCGAGACCTGACCGAAATCGGTTTCGTCACCACCTCGCTCAATCACATCGTCCGCAGCGGTGGCCTGGCTGGCTATTCAGTACGCTATTTTCTAATGAGCCTGCATGGCGTCCCGCTCAGCGAGGTGCTCTCATCCTCTTTCGTCCATTATTATCTGACCAGTATTGATATGCTGGTAATGCTGCCAGTGGCGATTATCTATGTCCTGACCCGTGTCCAGGTGGTCGAAGAGCTGCGCGTTGCGCTTACCACCCTGATTATTTTTTACTTCCTGTTCACCATCTTGTTCACCTGGGTCGTATTTTCCAATCCGATGCGAGCCTGGCTGCTCGACCGCTTCACACGGTTTCAAACCAGGCTCGCCCAACGCAAGAGTGGACCACCCGCTTTTCTTACCCGGCTGCAGGGCGGCCTTTTTGATTTCAACAACCATGTGATGCGCGGCTTGCAAGCGTTGCGCCAGGAGGCCCTCTCGACCAGCCTGGTCATCCTCTTGACCTTTGTGGACTGGATAAGCAGTGCAGTAGTCGTTGGCCTGTGTTTTGATGCCTTTGGCCCAGCCCTGAAACCTGGCGCGGTCGTCGCCAGCTTCATGATCGGTGTGATGGCCGGTGTCCTTTCCGCCCTTCCTGGAGGCATTGGGGTCCAGGAAGGCTCGATGGCTGGCATCGGGATGCTTTTCGGTGCGACCTTCGAACAGGCGATCCTGGCCTCGCTCTTATTCCGGATCATTTATTATTTTGCACCCTACGCCATCACTCCCTTGTTTTACCCTCACTTACTTCATCAGTCAAAACTGGAGACCAGTGGATGAATGACAGGGCGTAAACCACTCTAGGCCAATCACCTCCCTACCACCCAAAGATTTGCAGTTTTTTATCTTCTTTTGTTTGTTCGTGGAGAGGAGGTTGACATGCGAATATTTATGCTCTCTCATGGCTAACTCGGTACGTTCAGTGGGGTAGCCCAGGTCGTGCAGAAGCTCGCCCGAGCCCTGGCAGCCCGCG
>CAZAGA010000379.1:0-3451 GCA_964484335.1 uncultured Anaerolineaceae bacterium | reverse complement strand
GCCCGGCGCAGCGATTACGGCCTGGAAAACCACGGCTTGATGAACCTGAACAAGGTGTATTGGAACCTGCCAACCGAGGCGTTGTACGAAGAAGCCATCTTCCGAGATGAAGGCAAGCTATCGCTGTATGGCCCGCTGGTAGTCAACACCGGCAAGCACACCGCCCGGGCGGCTAACGATAAATTCGTGGTGCGTGAGCCGGATAGTGAAGGACATGTCTGGTGGGGGCAGTATAACCGGCCTTACCCGGCCGATAAATTTGAAGAATTGTTCAGCCGGGTGCAGGGCTACCTGCAGGGCCGGGACGTTTACGTCCAGGACTGCTATGCCGGGGCGGATCCGAACTACCGCCTGCCGGTGCGGGTGATCACCGAGCTGGCCTGGCACAGCATGTTCGCCCGTAACATGTTCATCCCACCCGCCACGAATGATGAATACCGCCGCCACTTGCCGGAGTTCACGGTGATCGCCGTGCCTGGTTTCAAAGGCTTCCCGCAGATTGACAGCACACCGACCAATACCTTCATTGTGCTCAATTTTGCTCAGCGCCTGTGCATTATCGGCAACACCGGTTACGCCGGCGAGATTAAAAAGTCGGTCTTTACGATTATGAATTACTTCCTGCCGCTGCAGAGCGTGCTTTCGATGCACTGCTCGGCCAACGTCGGACAGAATGGCGAGTCGGCCCTGTTCTTCGGCCTGTCGGGCACCGGAAAGACGACCCTCTCAGCCGATCCGAAGCGCTTCTTAATCGGTGACGATGAACACGGTTGGAGCGACGACGGTATCTTCAACTTCGAAGGCGGCTGCTACGCCAAGGTGATCGGCCTGTCGGCGAGCGCCGAGCCGGAGATTTATGCCACCACCCGCCGCTTCGGCACCCTGCTCGAGAACGTGGTCTACGACCCGGTCACCCGCCTGATCGATCTGGAAGACGACAGCCGGACGGAGAACACGCGTGCTTCATACCCGCTGGAATATATCGCCAACGCCATTCCGGAAAAGATGGCCGGGCACCCCAAGAACATCATCCTGCTGACCTGCGATGCCTCAGGGGTAATGCCGCCGATCGCCCGCCTGACGACTGAGCAAGCCCTGTATCACTTCATCTCTGGCTATACCTCCAAGATCGCCGGGACGGAAATCGGCCTGGGCAAAGAGCCGGAGATCACCTTCAGCGCCTGCTTCGGCGGGCCGTTCATGGTCCACCACCCCTCCTTCTATGCCAACCTGCTCGGGAATAAGATCAAGCGTTATGGCGTCAACTGCTGGCTGCTCAACACCGGCTGGGTCGGCGGACCGTACGGAATCGGCAAGCGGATCAGCATCCGCTACACCCGCGCCCTGCTGAATGCCGCCCTGGATGGTCTGTTGGACCAGGTCGAATACACCAGCGACCCGGTCTTTGGCTTCCAGGTACCGAAGAGCTGCCCCGAGGTGCCGGCTGGCGTGCTTGACCCGGCTTCGTCCTGGGCGAGCAAAGAGGCCTATATGCAGCGTTACCGCGGCCTGGCCTCCCGGTTTATCGACAATTTCAAGAAATTCGAGGATGGCACGCCGCTGGAGATCCGCAGCGCCGGGCCACGCATCTGAGTAATAAAAAACCAAATAACGGTCAGGAAAGGGTCTCCGACTTTTTCCTGACCGTTATTTTGTTTAACCAGCGTGCCAGGCCGATATTTAGTGTGGCGATGAGCAGGAAATCGAACAGCAGGTTGGCGATGAGCAGGTGCTTGAGCAGATCGCGCGGCCCATCACCGAGCATCTGGATCAGCAGATCCACCCAGAAGCCCGCCAGGCAGATCCAACCCACCGGGACCAGGTCGCCCGCCAGGCCAGGCTGTCTCCGCCCCGACCATAAAATTGCGCCAAAGACCAGCATGGTTGGAAAGAGCAGCCAACCGCGCGGGAAATAGCGCGTTTGGACTTCCCCCCACAGGTTGAGGCGGTTGGCGCGCCGCACCAACGGGTCATCCTGGGCGTACAGCCCCAGCTCCAGGTGAGTGTTTTGGATTTCTCTTGCCAGGTGTTCGACCTGGCGGAGCAGGATCGCCGGTTCATTGAGCAGCGATTTGAGCGTCACCGCATAGCCAAGGCGGTCTTCGATTCGCTGGATGCAGGCGCGCCCTTCCGGCAGGTAGACATCGACGCCGATGCAGTCGCGCGCATCGGTCAATCCCAGTTTCTCAAGCTGCCGGTCGATGTCCTGGCTATAGAGCAGCGTTCCGGTGATCAGGCTGTTGTAAGGGCGGTCCGGATGAGCGGTTTCGTGATGGGTCAGGGTCCGGCTGGCCAGGGCAGGCACGATTGTTAGAGCGGCAACCAGCGGCAGGTAGAGCTTTGGCTTGCTGCGCAGCTGCGCCCAGGAGATCACGCCAAGAACTGCCAGGAAGGGCAGGTAGAATAACGAAGTTTTTGAGGCCGTTGCCAGCAAGATGGCGCTGAAGTACACGAGATAGAAGGTCGGCCCGCGGCGGACGAACTGCCCGGCGGTGATCACCGCCAGCAGGAAGGCCAGGAAGACAATTGAGCCGGTCTCCTGGTAGAAGGTGTTGTAAAAAGCGGCCACGTCGGTGGTGGAAAACAGCAGCGCCAGGGGCAGGGCCAGCGCTAAAAGGTGCAGCTCGGGGTGCTGGGAGCGGCGGCGGATCCACCCGATCACCAGGCACAAGAAGGCAAACAGCGCCAGGCGCGGGCCAAGCGAGAGCAGCGGCAGGTAGAGCGTCTCGGCTGAGTAGAAATACTGGTTGAGCAGCACCCCTGGCGTCCAGAGCAGCAGGGCGGAAATCTCCATCTGCGAATCGCCGGGGTAATCCAGCTTCCAATATGGAATCCAATAGTGATAGAAGCGCGATTGGTAAGCGGCGCTGCCCGGTTCAGGCCAGCCAGATGGCTGGTAGGCCGGACCGGAGGTGTACCAGGTCATGATCCGGTTGTAGTCGCCGCTGTCAGCCCAGCCGGCGTTCAGGTTGAGCAGGTTGCCGAGGACGAAGACCAACAGGACCAGCAAGCTTAGTGTTTGGGTGAGTAGGCGGCGGTATTGTCTGGTCATAATTATTGGTTCGTCTTTCGACTGCGCTCAAGACGCCTGGAAATGGAGGCTTCCTGGCAATGAAGGCATCCTGAGCGCAGTCGAAGGATAGATCCAATCAAGACGCCTGGTCAAATTCTTCCAGCTCGTCCTCATCATCGGGTTGCCCGGCCTGGCGGGTGAACTGCTGGAAACGCGCCAGCAGGCGGAGCGGCAGGCGGCCGTGCAGCACCACCCCGCCACGCTCGTGTTCAATTTTATCAACCTGTCCATGCTCATGGAAAAGCGAGATTAATTGGCCTTGCTGGTACGGCAGGCGCAGGCTGGTTTCGACATAGGTCTCGAAGAGTAGCTTATTCATGGCTGCCAGCAGGTCGCCGATGCCCTCGCCGGTCAAAGCCGAGATGGCGGTCGAATTGG
>CAZAGA010000378.1:0-3468 GCA_964484335.1 uncultured Anaerolineaceae bacterium | reverse complement strand
AAGCTAATTGTCCAGGGGATGCTGGCAGCTTCGCGAACTGCGGGGGACATTTTCTTTTTATACAGTGTGTTGACGATTGGGGCGTAGTAGGCCAGGGAGAGCACGCTGTTCAAGGCGGCAAAGATCACCAGCAGGCCGATCAGCAGGTTATGCGCCTGAAAGCCAGCCAGGAAGATCTGCCATTTCGACATAAAACCGGCCAGGGGGGGCAGCCCGGCCAGGCCGAGCAGGGCCAGGCTGAGTGATAGCGCGACCAGCGGGTAACGCTGGGCTGCGCCGGACAAGTCGGAAATCTTGAGTGGGCCATGGGACGCGCCTGGTAAGCCATTAGCAGCAACCGGGCTGGACTGGACGCCTACTTGGGTGAGTGCGTAGAGCAGCGCCCCGGCGGCCAGAAAGGCCAGGCCTTTCATCAAGCTGTGATTGAACAGGTGGAACATGCTGCCTTGCGCACCGGCTAACTGTCCGGCGTACAGGGCAACGCCTGCGCCAAATACGATATAGCCCATCTGGCTGACGCTCGAATAAGCCAGCAGACGCTTAACCTGCTGCCGCCCGGATAGCTGGCGAAGGGCCATCAAGTTACCCAGGAGCATGTTGAGCGTGCCAAAGGCAATCAAGATTCCGCCCCAGGTTGCCGGGGTGAACAGCTCTGCACCGGCCGTACCAGCTAGTGGTGAGAGCGCACGCAGCATAGCGATCAGGCCGACCTCAATCACCACGCCAGACAGCATCGCGCTGATCCCACTTGGGGCCTGGGTATGCGCATCGGGCAGCCAGGTGTGCAGCGGAACCAGGGCAGCTTTAACGCCAAAGCCGACCACAAACAATGCCCCGGCTGCCAGCAAGGATGGCCCTGCAGAACGGGGCAGATCGGTGGCGATCACGGCGGCGATTTCGTCCAGGGAAAGGCTGCCGGTTTGCATGAAGACCAGGGCGATGCCCAGCAGGACCAGTACAGAGCCAGCCGAACTCTGGACCAGGTACTTGACGCCAGCTTCCAGGCTGGCAGGCTGAGCGCGATAGAAAGCGACCAACAGGTAGGAACTGACTGCCATGGCTTCAAACCAGACCCACAGGTTGAACAGGTCGGCAGCACAACCCAGCCCGATCATGACGCCGGTCATAGTCGCCAGCATAGCAAAATACTTTTCTGCGCCGGGTTCACGATCCATGTAAGCGATTGAGTAGAGGGCGACCAACCCGCCCAGGCCGAGCGCGACCACGCCAAGCAGCAAGCTCAGCCCATCAAAACGAAGTAGTATGGCGCCGACCCGAATGGAGGCCGTCCCAGAGACAGTGGATTGGGAAGCAGCCAGGGTTAAGAACAGAGCTGAAACCAGAAAGGCCAGGATGGTCAACCAGGCAGAGACCTGTTCCAGGCGACGCCGCCCGAGACGCCAACCCAGGCGACCGATGATATAGATGACCGGCGCAGCGACCAGCAAGCTGATAATTGCCAGGGGAAAATAAATAATCGTCATAAGATCGGCTCGCGTTAGTAGATCACCCAGGCCAGCCAGGCTAAAGCGGCGAGCAGCCCGGCAGTGAAGCCGACCAGGTTCCAGTTTAGCTGGCCGGTTTGCAGGATGGCAACCTGGTCGGCCGCGGTCTGCACTTGTTCAACAATCCAGCGGTTGAGGCTTTCAAAACCAAACCCAGCCGCGGCCCAGGCTGAGAAGCTGCGAGCGGCAGCGCTGCGCGTCAACCATGCCAGACGCGCCCGCCCCCACCAGGCAGCCAGGCCTAGGGCAATCACCAGCAGGGCGACCCAGGTGGCGGGAGCAGTAAGCACGGTCAAGGCCAACTCTCGGGTAGTTTCGATATCAATGTAACCAGGGAACATCGGGGCCAACAAGCGGCTCAATGGCCCTGCCAGTAGCCAGGTAGTGATTGCGCCAATCGCCAGGGGCGCCAGGGCGGTGCGCATCGCCGGGGGAGCATCATGCGGGTGGCGTTCAGGGTGGGAGGCAGAAGGTGCATAAAAGGTGAGCCAGACCACGCGGAAGGTGTAACAAGCTGTCAGACCAGCGGAGAAGAGTGCCAGGAGGTAAGCCCAACGTGGGCCTTCGTGCAGGCCGGCTTCAAGCACGAGTTCTTTACTCCAGAAGCCGTTTAGGACCGGCAAGCCGGCCAACGCCAGGGCGCCGATGATGAAAACCAGGCGCACAAATGGCAGATCGGACTGGCCACGGCCCATTTTTCGTAGGTCACGTGTTTGCAAAGCATGGATCACCGCGCCCGCGCCAAGAAAGAGCAGGGCTTTGAAGACTGCGTGACTGAGCAGATGGAACTGGCTGGCATACAGGCCGCCGGCGCCTATCGCATAGACCATGTATCCGAGCTGGCTGATGGTCGAGTAAGCCAGGACTCGCTTCAGGTCATTGGCGACCAGCGCCATCCAGGCGGCGATGAACAGCGAGGAAACGCCCACTACGGTGACTGCCAGTTTCCAATACGGGATGGAGCTGAAGGCAGGGTAGAAACGGGCCAGGACATAGACGCCGGCATTGACCATGGTGGCGGCGTGAATGAGGGCGCTGACCGGGGTTGGTGCTTCCATCGCATCTGGCAGCCAGGTGTGGAACGGTACCTGGGCTGACTTGGCTGCTGCTGCAGCCAGCAGGCCGAAAGCGGCTGCGCTCAGCAAAGTCGGGTGGATGGCGGGATGCGGCACAGCCAGCTCTTTAATGAAGACATCGATCTCATAACTGCTGAATTGGGCATAAGAAAGCAGCGCCAGGGCCAAGAGGCCTACACCGCCCAATTGAGTGATCACGAGAGCCTTGATGCCTCCTGAAACAGCCCGGGGGTCGTCATTGTAAAAGGAGATCAGCCCGTACGAGCACAGGGCGGTGATTTCCCAGAAGACGAACATGAATAACAGGCTGCCGCTGAGCACCAGGCCAACCATCGCGCCAATGAAAAACAAGACCTGAAAATAATAGCGGCTGAGCTGGGTGTCGCTGTGCATATAATCGACTGAAAAAACCACCGCCAGGCAGCCGATGACCGCCGCGATGGCAGCCAGGAAGACCCCTAATCCATTGGGAACAAACGTCAAATCGCCAAAAAAAGCGCCCATTGGCAGGCGGATGATGGTGGCCTGGCTGCTGTAGCCCAGCAACGCCAGTGAGGCCAGGCCTGCCGCGGCCGAGAATGTCACCGCCAGGCCATGCTGCCAACGTTCGGGACGTTTCAGCCAGTAAAACTGCTGCAGGCGCTTCCAACCCACCATCCACACCAGGACTGCACCCAACCAGGGTAATCCGATTGTCAGAATAACCAGGATTGCTGCCATCGGTTAGCCTTTTAGAGTGGAAATATCGCTCAGGTCCAGGCTATTGAAGCGTTGGCGGACCTGAACTGCCAGCGCCAAACCGATGACCGCCACTACGGTATCCGCGACGATGACCGTAGCAGCCAGGCTCTGGCCGAGGTTGATCTTGCCGCTGACTTTTCCGGCCA
>CAZAGA010000377.1:0-3481 GCA_964484335.1 uncultured Anaerolineaceae bacterium | reverse complement strand
TCCTGGCCGGGGAAGTGCAGGTTTTCGTGCATGCCGCGCCGCCACTTGGGGCAATCGCTGACATCGTAAACAATGCCTTCAAAGGCAATATATAGCGGTCCGTCTTCGCCATTAAAGCGGCGCAGCTCTCGCTCGCTAAACTGGCGCAGTGATTCGGGATTTGAAGGGTTCATATCGCTCAGCCTGTGAATGGGATTCCTAGATACAGTATTATATACAAAAAGATGATCTTCACCGCGTTGTTGATGATGTGGACGGTAATTGGCGCCCACAAGGAGCCACTGCGTTCATACAGCCAGGCTAGCAGCAAGCCGAGCAAAAACGCTGCCCCGGCGACCGAGATTTCGACATGCGCCGCGCCGAATAACAAGGCGCTCAGGATGGCGGCTGGCCAAAAGTGCATGCGTTGGCGCAGCCAGCGGTGGATCAGGCCGCGAAAGAAAATTTCTTCTGCCAGCGGAGCGATCAGGCCGCCCGTAGCGAGCATACCGAGGAGGGCAGGCCAGGAAAAACCGCCTGGCGCCAGGAAATCGAGCTGCGGATTGTAAGGCGTCCGGCGGAGCACAGCCTGGATCACCCCTGCCGCCAGGCTACTGGCAAAGATCGCCAAAACCCCAGAAATTAACGCGATCAGGTTCCATGGCCGGCTTAAGCGAGCACCAAAAACCTCTCTCCAGGCGGCCCAGCGCTGCCGCAAGCCAAACAGGAATACCCCGCCCAGTAGAGCGGCTCCTTCCAAAAAGCCCAGCCCAACGCTCCAAAACAGCGAGATGTTGCGCTGGAGATAGGATGCTTCGCCCAGGCGCCGCGCGCCAAAGTTGAGTAGCAGCAAACCGATGGCAAAGATCAATCCGCTGCCGATCAGGCTGAGCAGGACATCCCAGCCGCTCCAAAACTGGGCTGGCGGTGCTGGTTCAGGGATGAGTGGTTCGTCAATCATCAAGCGAGCCTCGTTGGACGATCGTCTCACCGAAACGCTGCCGGAGCGTGTCGATGGCTTCTTGCAAGCGTCTCTCTCGAGCCGAGTTGGCCGGGGAGCTGGAAGTTGTATTTTCCCACAGGCTTAGCTGGCGGGCAGGATGCGCCAGCCCGCTGACACCTACCCCTATCAAGCGGACGGGCTGGCCAGGCGGGAGGTGTTTGTCCAGCAGTTGGGCAGCAGCCTGGAAGATTGCCAGGTCGCCATCCAGTGGAGTTTCGAAGGATACCTGGCGGGTCAGGGTGGTGAAGTCAGGCCAGCGCAGCTTGAGCTTGACGGTCCGGCCGGATAAATGCGCTGCGCGCAACCGGCGGCCGACCTGCTCGGACATTTCTTTCAGTTCCTGGCGCAGCAGCTTGGGGTCGCGCACATCGCGGGCAAAGGTGGTCTCCTGGCTGATCGAACGGGCTTCGTGGAAGGCTATCAACGGGCTGTCATCGATGCCACGGGCATGGCGAGCCAGGTCGAAGCCGTTTTTGCCGAAGCGGCGGACTAACTCGCTTTCGGAGCAGGCTGCCAGCTCGCCGATTGTGTGGATCGAAAGCTCGGCCAGGCGGGCGGCAGTCTTTGGCCCGACTCCCCAGAGCGACTCAACCGGCAGCGGCGACAAGAAGGCTGCCTCTTGCCCGGGCGGAACGATCGTGATTGCAAAGGGTGGGCTGCTGCCCCGCCGGGTAGCTTTGCCGACATCATTGGCGATCTTGGCGACCAGTTTATTGGCTGCGATACCGATCGAGCTGGGCAGGCCAAGCTCGGTTTTTATTTGCTCCTGGAGTTGCCGGGCAATTGCTAACGAGTCGTCTGGCAGGTCGCTGATATCCAGGAAGGCTTCGTCAATCGAAATTTGCTCGATTAGCGGGCCAAGGCTCTTAACCCGCTCCATCACCTGTTCCGAGAGCGCTCCATATACACCGTGACGGCCGGGTATGATGATCAAGGCCGGGCACAGGCGCAGGGCGCGGCCCATCGGCATGGCTGAGCGCACGCCAAATACTCGGGCGGCGTAGGAACAAGAAGCGACCACGCCGCGCTGCTCTGGGCGTCCACCGACCGCGAAGGGCTTGTCGCGCAGCGCCGGGTTGTGCAGCTCTTCGACTGCGCAGAAAAATGCATCCAGGTCGATGTGCAGGATGCGGCGCATCAGCAGATTCCTGTCGATTGACGCAAGGAACGCAGCTCCAATGCCGTCAGGGGGCGCCATTGCCCCGGCTGCAATCCGTCCAGGGTCAGCTCGCCGATGGCATAGCGCACCAGGCGCAGCGTCGGAAAGCCGACTGCGGCGGTCATCCGCCGAACCTGGTGTTTTTTACCTTCACGTAGGATGATCTCGATCCAGCTGGTCGGGTGGTAAGGGCGTACAGGCTTTGAGCGAGCTGGCAGGCCTGGTGTGGGGATCTGGCGCGCCCCGGCCAGGCGGGTCTGCAGCCCGGGAAGGAGAATCGCTTGTTGAAGACGCTCAATGGCCGTTTCGCTGACCAGGCCTTCCACCTCGGCCCAATAGGTCTTGGGGTGCTCGAAGCGCGGGTCGGCCAGGCGCTGATTCAGCCGCCCATCATTGGAAAGTAGGAGCAAACCTTCGCTGCGGTAGTCGAGCCGGCCAACCGGGTAGATATCCGGAATGGGGATAAACTTCTTCAGGGTGACCCGGCCAGCTGCGTCGGTGAACTGGCAGAGCACTTCGTAAGGTTTGAAGAACAAAATCGTGTCAGCCATTCTGCAAAGTCGATTGCAATAAAATGCGCGTAGTCATTAGAACATGAGTTCTATTTTCTGAATTAGAAATCAAGATATAATCAACAAGATGAACCTGTTCAACCGGCTGCCGGGCAACTTCTCACGTTGGATTTTACTCCTGTTTCTCGGTTTATTGTTTGAGAGCTGCTTGCTGGTTGGCCTGGCAGGGGTGTACCTGGCCCGGCGCGGCGACCTGGCGCTGCCTTTCATCCGCCCGGAGCCTGGCCTGGTTGAGACGAGCGTTTATCCAGCGCCGCAAGCGGAAAGCCCGCAGGGGCAGGAGCCTCCAGCGGTGACGATCCCAACCCAACCAGCCAGCTCGTCCGGATCTAACCCGCCGACCCGCATCCCAGAGCCGAGCACCGAACCGCTGGAAGAACCGACTGCCTGGGAATTTCCACCGCGCGGCAAAATTGTCTATGTCTGCTATGATGGCAGCTTTGACCAGCTCTGCCTGATGAACAGCGATGGCAGCGGTCAGCGGCAGTTGACCGATGTCCGGGCGACGAATTTTTATCCCTCGCTTTCCCCTGATGGCGACCAGGTCGTTTTTTCGTCCAACCGGGACGGCAATTTTGAGATTTTTCGCCTCGACCTGCGTAGCGGTGAATTGAGCCAGCTCACCGATGGTTTGGGCAGCCTTTACGCGCCCGAAATATCGCCCAACGGCAACCGGATCATCTTTACCAACGAATCGGGTGGGGCGCAGAATATCTGGATCATGCGCAGCGATGGTGGCAACGCCCGGCCGCTGACCGACAGCGGGTT
>CAZAGA010000376.1:0-3488 GCA_964484335.1 uncultured Anaerolineaceae bacterium | reverse complement strand
AACCCTTGACATCTGAAATGCATTCCGTAGTACCATAATGCATAGAACTCTTGTTCTATTCATCCAAGCGGAATTGCGCAGATTTTCGAGACAGGCTTATGGAAAAAAATCCTACTTTGTTCAGGTTGTTGTTCGGGGAGCAGGCCGAGACGGCCCGGCGGTATGCGGCGGCGGAGCTGGTGGAATGGGCCGAGCTGTTCGATGGCTGGCTGGAGACGCGGCGCTCGATCGGGCCGAAGGTGGAGCAGCAGGCGCTGCGGACGTGGGGGCGCTTTTTGGGGCAGATCCGCAAGCCGCCGGGGGAGATCGAGGAGGCGGATGTGGCGGCTTTTGGCAAGCAGCTGGAGCAGGAGGGCAGGAGCGCGCTGCAGCAGCAACGGGCAATGATCGAGCTGGCGACGTTTTACCAGTACGCCAGCCAGCGGCTGCCGGCAGAACGGGCGGTGGATCCAACGGCACGGCTGGAGAGGAAGCGACCGGCGCTATTGAGCGAGGTGTATTACCTGCTGGAGGAGCAGGCGGCGGCGCTGCTGGAGGCGACGAAGGCGAATGAGACGCCGGTGGGGAGGCGGAATTATGCGATGTTCCTGGCGGGGGTGAGCAGCGCGCTGCGCCCGGCAGAGATCCAGCGCTTGCGCTGGGGGGAGCTGGCGCTGGAGACGGAGAGCGGGACGGGTTGGGCACGGCCGGGCGGGCCGGGGCTGGCGAGGCGGAAGGGGAAGTTCAGCGGCACGGAGCGGGCGGAGCCAGCCGGGCGACGGGTGCGGCTGGAGCGGGAGGTGGTCGAGGCGATCCTGGACTGGCTGGGGGCGAGCGGGCGGCTGGCGGGGATGGCGGGGGAGGATTTTGTCTTCACGGCGCGGCGGTTTGCCTGGAGCGGGCCGCCACTAAACCAGGCGGAGGCGTGGAAGGCGGAGGCGCCGGTGGATACGGCGACGCTGAATTATTTTATCAAGGAGACGGCCGAAGCAGCGGGGCTGGTGGAGGGGCAGGTGACGTGGTACACGCTGCGGAATACGGCGCTCTTGCGGCGAGCGACGGCGGGAGATCCGCTGAGCGAGATTGCCGAGCAGTTCGGGTTCAACCAGGTGCACAATGCCCAGGCGCGGGTGCGCTTGTTGCGGAAAATTGCCCGGCCGGTGGAATGGCGGCCGGCGGCGGCGGCGGCGAAGAATTTTTATGCTGCGGCGCTGCCAGCGGAGGACCTGGAACGATTGGAGCGGCTGGCGCCACAGGGGCTGGAGGGGGAGCTGAACGCGCTGCGGGTGGTGATGTTCCACAACCTGCGGCATGCCCTGGCGGCGCAGGATCCGAAGGGATTGCTGCGCTTGCTGGAGGCTTATAGCAGCGCAGTGGCGCGGATGGCGGCTTCGCTGCGGGTGGAACGGCGGCTGGAGGAGAAGCAAGGCGGGGAGGAGCTGGACTGGAGCGAGGTGGCCCAGGCGATTTTGCAGGAGCATGGCTGGGAGGAGGCAGGGAAGTGAGCAGCCTAGCGAGCGAGCCGTTGATCAGCCCGGAGGAGCTGGAGGCGGTGGGGCGGCAAGAGCCGGAGGTAGCAAAGGCTTTCCTGCAGGCCTTGCTGCGGGTGAGGGCGGGAGCAGGCGGACCCCAGCCCAACCTGCTGGAACAGTCGCGCTGGTCGCCGCTGGGCACGCTGGCGGAGGCGTACATGGATCGCCCGCCGACGCCCTACCTGGTGGAGCGAATGCTACCGCTGCCGAGCCTGAACATATTTTACGGACCGCCGGGGACGATGAAGTCGATGGCGCTGATGGACCTGGCGATGTGCGTGGCGATCGGGCGGCCGTGGCTGGCGCTGGGGGGCGGGGTATCCTTCGGCTGCCAGAAGGCGACGGTGCTGTGGCTGGACCTGGACCAGGGCGAGGGGATTTTGCTCGAGCGGCTGGCGGCGATCGGGAGGGCCCAGGGGGCAGACCCGGAGAAGGCGCAGTTTTACTGGAAATCGCTGCCCCAGGAGGGGCTGGACCTGGAGGACGTGGGGCAGGTGGAGGAGCTGCTCGGGCTGGTGCGGTGCATCGAGGCGAAGCTGGTGTGCATCGACAACCTGGGGGTGGCGAAGGGGCGGGCGGACGAAAACCGCGACCAGATGATCCCGGTGATGTATCGCCTGCGGCAACTGGCGGAGCGGAGCGGGAGCGCGGTGGTGGTGCTGCACCATTCGCGCAAGGAGAGCGGCTACAAGTCGCGGTTTGGGGAGGCTGTGCGCGGGCACAACAGCATTACGGGGGCGTTGGACCTGGCGCTGGAGTTCGAGCGCGAGGAGCAGGAGGCGCTGGTGCGGCTGAAGACGGGCAAAGGGCGACGGCGACCGCTGGCGCCGTTCACGATCCAACTGCAGGTGGAGCACTTTGCGGAGAGCGACGATTTAAGGCGGGCGTGGTTCGAGGGGGTGGCGGACGAGGAGGAAAAGACGGTGGGCGGGATCAACCGGCCGCGGATGCAGGCGATCGACGAGCACTTGCTGGCGAAGCTGGAGCGCGGGCCGCAGAACCAGACCAACCTGATCGGGCTGGTGATGGAGGCGCAGCCCGGGGCGAGCGAGCGGATGATCAACCGGCGGCTGCAGAGCCTGGTGAATCAAGGGCGGGTGCAGGCGCAACGGGGCAGCCGCAACGCACTGGTGTATAGCCTGGCCAACCCGACGAGCCGCCTGACAGAGGACCCGACGGCGTAATATTTCAGTCCCGCAGTCCTGCAGTTTCGCACCCCTTAAGGGGGTGCGAAACTGAAAAACTGAGAAATTGCGCTATTGCGAAACTGCGCGAGACACTCAAAGGAGATGCCGATGAAACCAAGCAGCCTGTTTGAAGAAGCGAATGCCCGGGCCGACCTTTTAGCCCTGGCGGGAGGCGAATTGCGCCGGGTGGCGAGCAGCCAGGGTGGGGAATACGCCGGGCCGTGCCCGCTGTGCGGCGGGCGGGACCGTTTTCACGTCCAGCCGCAGGCGAACCCGCCGCGCTGGTTGTGCCGGCAATGCAGCGGGGGGCAATGGCGGCGGGGGGTGGATTTTGTGATGTTGCGGGACGGGGTGAGTGCGCTGGAGGCGGCGAAGCGGTTGAAGAAGGAGACCCCCCTCCAACTCCCCCCATTTTCAAGAACAAAAATGGGGGGAGAGGAAGAGGGCGAGGCGGCGATCTCAAGGGCAAAAATGAGGGGAGAGGAATGGGGCGAGGCGGCGATCCAGGCGGTGGGGCGGGCAGTGGAGGGATTGATGAGCCCGGCGGGGGCGGCGGCGCGGGCGTACCTGGAAAAGCGCGGCCTGGCGGAGAGCACGGTGGAGTATTTCCTGCTGGGCTGGTCGAACGGGATCGAGGTGGATGGGCTGTACCTGCCGCCGGGGGTGGTGATCCCATGGCTGGAGCGGGGGGAGCGGGTGCGGATGATTAAGGTCGCCTTGCTGCCAGGGCAAATGGTGCGCTGCGAGGGCTGCCGGAAGATGACGGCGGCGCGGCAGGCCTGCCCGGGCT
>CAZAGA010000375.1:1401-3498 GCA_964484335.1 uncultured Anaerolineaceae bacterium | reverse complement strand
GGCTCAGCGCGTCAGTTGCCGGATTTCCAAACCTCCATCCGGAGCCAGGACGGTGAAATCGCCGGGTTGCGGACCGGGCACCGCCCGCAGTAGATCCGCCGCGTCCTTTAGTTTCGCTCCCAGCGCGAAGGGGAAATTCGTGCCATCGTCCGCTGCTGCCAGCTCCAGGGCGCTTTGCTTTGCGGCTGTTTCGTTAGCTGCCGCGACGATCACTTGATCCGCCGTGACCTTGACGCGAAGTATCACGAAGCGATCCTGGTTGATGCTCAGTTGAACCGACCCCTCACCGAGCAAGTTGACGGTTTCGCTGGCTGCCGCCACCAGGGTTACTTTCCCCTGGCCGTTCTTCGGCAACTGGAGGGTTGCTTCCAGGTTCGGGGTGACCGCGCGCAGGGCGCCAGCCTGGTCACGCACGTTCATCGGAAGCGGGAAATTGGGCGATCCCATGACGGTGGTCTGGCTGATACCATTGATCAGCGTTTCCAGAATCATCGGAGTGAAACTGATTGGATTTCCAAGCGGATCTTCAACTACTGCCAGGATGGTAATGGCGCTGTTCTCAACCGGAGCTGGAGCAGCCGGGCCGGCTGGGGTGGCTGGCGCAGAGATGCCCAAGGCCCGCTCGGTCTTTTCCAAAACATCAACCGCAGGCTGTCCACTTGGGGCGCTGCCAGCCGCAGGGACGCCGCTTTCAGCTCCCGCTGCTCCTGCGCCTGGCGTCCCACCGCTTCCACCTGGCGCTCCCCCACTACCATCGACCGCCCCTGCTCCAGGCAGACCGCCCAACCCGGCGCTATCTACGCCCAGCAGCTTGAGAATCTGGTTCAACAAACCAGCTTTTTGGGTGTCGGTTACCGGCGGGGGTGGGGTATTCTGAGCAAATTGAGCGGTTAAATCTGCCACCTTATTGGCGATCGCCGCCGCCTGGCGCAAGGCTTCCTGCTGAGCTTGCCCGGCCAGGCTGCCAGCCTGCTGGCTTTGGTTGTTCGCCAGGCTGGACAGGTTGTTTAGCACCCCAGCCAGGACATCCGAGCGCGACATATCCCGGAACAGGTTGCCGTTATTCAGCACGTTCAAGGCCTCCCGGGCGGTCGTATCCGGGAAGGCGGGCGGAGTGCTGATATTGATCACGCTGCTTGGGACGGTCACCTCGGTCTGCAGCGGCTCACCACGCAGTTGTTGGAGCTGTAAATCGGCTACCCTCGGCGCAGCATTCGGGATCGGCATATCCAGCCAGTTGATATAGCGGGTCGCATCGACTTTCTCCGAGGCATTCGCCCGCCCCAGGATCGCTTCGGCGAAAACCCCGTTGGTTGGCAGGAAGACATCTTGCGCTTTGATCTCCTTGCTTTTCTGCAGGGTGAAATCTTCAATCGCCTTTGGATGAGCCAGCAAGGCGGTCAGGTGCTGCATTGCCAGGGCATTCTGCTGGACCGCTGAATTCTGGATCTTCTTCATCCGGAAAACCAGCGTGTTGCCGGTGATGGCCAGCGGCTCCGGCTCGATGAATTCCGTCAGGTAAACCGCGGCGGTCGTTACCCCTGGAACGGTCTGCAGGCTGCTGAAGCGCTTGCGAAAGGCATTGGCAATCACCTGGCTAATCGCATTGGCGCTTGCTGCCACGATCTTCGCGGAGAGCAGGATAGCCCTGGTTTCATTCTTAACGATCGTCGCCAACTGGTCAGCCGTTTTTCCCCGGTTGGCAGGATCAGCCAGGATGTCCTTCAATTTGTTAATTATTCCCTGGGATATCTGCTGAATCTCTTTGTTCGTAAATGCCGGGCGCGCGCCTGCTGCTCTCAGGCCGGACGTCAGCATCGACTCAATATCGCCAGCCAGGCCCTGCAGGACCAGGTCGGGCAGCGGCTGGCGGGAGGTGAAGGCGTTGGCCCTGGTAAGTACTCGAAGGTTGGAATTGCCGGCTGCCAGGCGTAGAACCGTCCTGCTCTGGAACATCAGAGCGTCGACCAGGTCAATGATCTGCTCTTTTTCGATCGATAAGAGCAGCAAACGGGTGAAGAAATAACGCCGGGCATTGAAATAACGTTCCATTTCATCCAGGACCGCCGTGGAGGGGGCTTCGGGCGGGTTTGTGCC
>CAZAGA010000375.1:0-1301 GCA_964484335.1 uncultured Anaerolineaceae bacterium | reverse complement strand
GACAGGCTGAAGCCCATCTGCGCGGCTGGAGTTCGATTCAAGCTGGCCAGGTTGCGGCTATCTTCCCCGCGAATCAATAGCCGCACGGCTAACGGCTGGTTGCTCTGCAGAAAGGCGAACGGGTTTGCTCCGAAGGTAGGCCGGGTGATGAACACGGCGATATGCTCCAGGCTTTCAGCTTCAGACCTTTGGGCTTCCTCGTTCCCAAAACCGACGATGAGATCAAATTTACTGCGCAGCTTGACATCCGTAACACCCGAGCGCAAGATGCTCCAGTATTCCATAATCAGCTCAACCGTGAAATCCAGCGGTCGAAAAGGCAGGTAGAGCAGCGGCTCAGCCGCCGTCAGGCGCAGCTCGGAACGATAGCGCTGCAACACTTCGTAGTACTGCAGGTTGAGCATATGGCTGTGGTTGTAGTTGGTGATATTGCGACCGGTCAGGGTTTGAGACTCAGATTGTTCATCGGTGACGAAGATATTCGAGCGCAGCGAGCGAATATTCGAGGCGTTCTGGCTGATCCGCTCACTGATATCCTGGTGGACATCGTTGATCACCTGCCGATCGCCAGAAGTATCGGTTCGGACAATGCCCAGTTGAGCATTCTTGGCATCCAGGGCGGCCGTGCCCACCGCCGCCGCCGCGCCGATTCCAAAACCCACCACAGCCCCGGCGCCAGCCCCAGCCAGGGTCGTTGCCAGGTCGCCCGGCCCGGTGACCAGCCCTGCCACCGCGCCAACTGCCGCGCCGATCGCTGCCCCGGGAATGATGCCGGCCACTCCCCCAACCAGGGCCCGGCTGGCCACTTCCGCCCCGGCAGTCGCCAAGGTACCGGCCGCCAACAACGTGCCGCCGTTCTGATGCTCGATCGCCGTCACCGTAGTGCACTCGTCCAGGGCGCGGGTGTGGAACAGGTTATTGGTGATTTTTTCACTCGCCGTGGTATCTTCTCCCCTTTGGGTGCGCTGCGAACGTGTCCAATCCAGGATGGCAATATTGCGCGACTCGCCAGGGGCTAACGCCAGGCTGAAGGTGATCTCGCCCAGCGAGGTACCGGTATTGATCCAGCGCTGGGTTGACTTGCTGGCAAAACCGAGGTGCAACACAACATCTGGATCGGCAGTCGGCGCCGCCCGGCTTGATTGCGTGAAATTGCTTATGGAGAGTGCTTTAAAAACCGGGAACAGATCAGCCAGCGGAGAATCGACATAGTGCTGCCGACCTTGATCATAGACCAAATTCAAGTCGTCTATGCGCAAGGTGTTTTCTTTAACGAACGTGCTGTAGGTGGCGACTGATTC
>CAZAGA010000374.1:0-3529 GCA_964484335.1 uncultured Anaerolineaceae bacterium | reverse complement strand
CGGTGTGCTTTTCCTGGTACTCGCTCATGTCGATGCGGATGATGGCCTTTTCGTCATCGAAGAGGAACTCGGCCAGGGCGCGGGCCAGCTCGGTCTTGCCCACGCCGGTTGGGCCGAGGAACAGGAAAGAGCCGACCGGGCGGTTGGCATCCTGCAGACCGGCGCGCGAGCGGCGAACGGCGTTCGAGACCACGCGCAGGGCTTCGTCCTGGCCGACGACGCGCTCGTGCAGGCGGGCTTCCATATGAATAAGCTTTTCGGTCTCGCCTTCGAGCAGCCGGGAAACCGGGATGTGGGTCCAGCGCGAGATGACGCGGGCGATTTCTTCGCTGTCGACTTCTTCTTTGAGCAGCGGGTCGGCGCCCTGCAGGTCTTTGAGGCGCTTTTCACCCTCAACCAGCTTGCCTTCTAGCTCGCGCAGGCTGCCGTAGCGCAGGCGGGCGGCTTTTTCAAGCTCGTTGTGGCGCTCGGCGCGCTCTAGCTCGAGGCGGGATTGCTCGATCTGCTCTTTGACGGCGCGCAGGGCGGTGATGGCTTCTTTTTCGCTCTGCCAGCGGGCGGTAAGCTGGCGGGAATGCTCGCCCAGGTCGGCGAGCTCTTTTTCGAGGCGCTCAAGGCGCTCCTGAGAGGCTTTGTCCTTCTCCTTCTGGAGGGCCTGGCGCTCGATTTCGAGCTGCATGATCTGGCGGTCGACCTGGTCGAGGGCCTGGGGCTTGGAGTCGATCTCGGTGCGCAGGCGGGCGGCGGCTTCGTCGATCAGGTCGATGGCTTTATCGGGCAAGTGGCGGTCGGCGATGTAACGGTTGGAGAGGGTGGCGGCGGCGATGACGGCCGGGTCGGTGATGCGCACGCCGTGATGGACTTCGTAGCGCTCTTTCAGGCCGCGCAGGATGCTGATCGTGTCCTCGACGGAGGGCTCTTCAACCAGCACCGGCTGGAAGCGGCGCTCGAGGGCGGGGTCTTTTTCGACATGCTTGCGGTATTCATCGATGGTGGTGGCGCCGATCATATGCAACTCGCCGCGCGCCAGCATCGGCTTGAGCATGTTGCCGGCGTCCATTGCGCCCTCGGCAGCCCCGGCGCCTACAACGGTGTGCATTTCATCGAGAAAAAGGATGACCTCGCCTTGCGCTTCGGTGATTTCCTTGAGCACCGCCTTGAGGCGCTCTTCGAACTCGCCGCGGTACTTGGCCCCGGCGACCAGGGCGCCCATGTCGAGCTGGACCAGGCGCTTGCGCTTGAGCCCTTCGGGCACGTCGCCGTTGACCATGCGCTGGGCCAGGCCTTCGACAATGGCGGTCTTGCCGACACCGGGATCGCCAATCAGGGCCGGGTTGTTCTTGGTGCGGCGGGAGAGGATCTGGACCACACGGCGGATTTCTTCATCGCGGCCGATGACCGGGTCAATCTTGCCCTGGCGGGCCATATCGGTCAGGTCGCGGCCATATTTCTTGAGCGCCTGGTAGGTGTCTTCCGGGTTTTGAGTGGCGACGCGCTGGGCGCCGCGCACGCCGGCCAGGGCCTTAAGGATGTTGTCCTTGGTCAGGCCAAACTGGTTGAGCAGGCGGGCTTCGCTGCTATCGGCCAGGGCCAGGAGCAGGTGCTCGGTCGAGACGTAGTCGTCCTGCATGCCACGCGCATAGCGCTCGGCAGCGTCGAGCAGGTCGGAGAGCGGGCGCGACAGGCCGACCTCGCTGCTCCCACCGTAGACCTTGGGGCGCTGGTCGAGCTGGCGGCTGACTTCGGCACGCAAGCCGCCGGGGCTGCCGGCGACACGCGCGACCAGGGCAGGGACGATGCCGTCCTCCTGGCGCAGCAGGGCAGCCAGCAGGTGGGCCGGCTCGATCGACTGGTGGTTCAGCTCACGGGCAAGCTGTTGGGCGCTGAAGAGGGCTTCTTTTGATTTTTCGGTGAATTTATTCAGATCCATTGGACACTTCCTGGTCGAAGCAGCCTAAATAGGGACGGCAGAACCGTCCATATTTAGGTAGCCTTTTTTATAGCCAGTATAGGTCTGCCCCGTATGAATTGTGTAAGCAAACCGTCAAACTTTTCTAAATATTACCAGGTGCGCTGAGCCTGGTAACCGCGGACCGCCAGCAGGCGGGCGGCAAGCAGGCCAAAGACGAAGCCGCCGATGTGAGCCCAGAAGGCCACCCCGCCGACATCCGGGCCGCCGAGCGACATGACCCCGGAGAGGAGCTGCAGGAGGAACCACAGGCCGAGAACGAACACCGCCGGGACGAGGGTCAACCGGGTGAAGAAGCCGAGCGGGATGAGGGTGAGGACACGGCTCTGTGGGTAGAGCACCAGGTACGCGCCAAGGACGGCGGCAATCGCACCACTGGCGCCAACGGTCGGGATCTGTGAATTGGCGTTGGAGAGCAGGTGGGCCAGGGCGGCGACCACCCCGCCGGCCAGGTAGAAGAGCAGGTAGCGGAAATGGCCGAGGGCGTCTTCGACGTTATCGCCGAAAATCCACAGGTAGAGCATGTTGCCAGCGATATGGAGCAGTCCACCGTGCATAAACATGCTGGTGAAGACGCGCAGCACGTCGCCCGGATCGAGGCCGGCAGTGACCTGGGCCGGGACCAGGGCAAACTGGTAGGCGGCGGCTTCATCCTGGGAGCCGACCATGAGCTGCCAGATGAAAACCAGGATGTTAATTGCAATCAGGCTGACATTGACAATTGGAAAACGCCGGGTGGGAATCTGGTCACGGATTGGGATCATCGGCTGCCTCCTGGGGCGGGCTGGAATTCACTGATAAAATATTGTACCCGAGGATTGCGATGGATCAGATAAAAAATAAGGTTTGCGCGGTGCACTGGTTGGGACGGGTAGATTACCAGGAGGCCTGGGCGCTCCAGCAACGCTGGGCAGAAGATATTAGCCGCGGCGAGCGACCGGAGAGCCTGATGCTACTGGAGCATCCACCTACGTTTACCTTTGGGCGACGCGGGCAGGCCAAACACCTGCTGTGGGGGGAGGAGGAACTGGCAGCGCGCGGCGTGACGGTGCACTGGGTGGATCGGGGCGGCGACGTGACTTACCATGGGCCGGGGCAACTGGTCGGCTACCCACTGCTCCGCCTGGCAGTTGAGCGGATCACCTATTTACGTCGGTTGGAAGAGGCCCTGATTGCGGCGCTGGCCCACCTCGGCCTGGCGGCGAGCCAGATCGAGGGGCTGACCGGGGTGTGGGTTGAGCGAGACGGGGCGCCAGCGGCAAAGATTGCCGCAATCGGGGTCAAGGTGGACGCAAGCGGGATCACCCGGCACGGCTTTGCCTTGAATATCGATCCGGAGATGGATAACTGGCAGGGAATCGTGGCCTGTGGGCTGGAGGGTCACCCGGCGACCAGCCTGGGAGAGCTGGTGCGGCCAACGCCGAGCCTGGCGGAGGTCAGCCAGGCGGTGATCGAAGCCTTCGGCGCCCGGTTGAACTATGCGATGCAGCTTGAACCGAGCGCTGAACATTTGCTCGCACAGAGCGACCAGAACAGGTAAAATACAGGACAAAGGAGTCA
>CAZAGA010000373.1:0-3563 GCA_964484335.1 uncultured Anaerolineaceae bacterium | reverse complement strand
CCGGCCACACCACCAAGGAAGAAGATGAGATATTGTTCCTCTTCCCGGCCCGTTCCTTGGATACCATTCTCTTCTTCTCAGATAAGGGCAAGGTTTTTTCTGAAAAAGCTTACCAGATCCCGGACGCCGATCGCACTGCGCGCGGCATCCCGATTGTCAATGTGCTCAACCTGGAAGCTGGTGAGGTCATCACTGCCGCAGTAGCAGTGCCCCGGTTCGACGAAACGCATTACTGTATGATGGCCACTCGCAGGGGACGGATCAAACGGATCGCGCTTTCAGAGCTGGCCTCGGTACGGCCTTCAGGCATGATTGCGATCAGCCTGGAAGAAGGCGACCAGCTTGGCTGGGCGCGCCTGACCAACGGCAGCAATGAGATCATCCTGGTCACCGAGCAAGGCCAGGCGCTGCGCTTCTCAGAACAGGAAGTCCGCCCGATGGGACGCAGCGCCTCGGGGGTGAATGCCATCCGGCTGGATGGCGATGATTTACTAACCAGCATGGAGGTCATCGAAGCGGCCGGTTACTTGCTGGTAATCACACGCAATGGCTTCGGCAAGCGCACCCCGTTGAACGAATACCCAGTCAAAGGCCGGGCAACCGGTGGAGTGACCACAATCAATAAGGACGCCCTGCCCAAGATTGGGTCGATCACTTCAGCGCGGATCGTGCAGGACGCGGATGATCTGACAATTATCTCAGCCAATGGGGTAGTCTTGCGAACCAAGGTTAAGGACATCTCGGTTAGCGGGCGATCGGCGCGCGGGGTAATCCTGTTCAAACCTGACCCGGGCGACAGCGTCGCTTCGATGGCGCGGATTTCGGATGCAGAGCTGCGCCAGGCTGGCGCGACGGAGTGAGGCCTGAGAGCGAGTTATCGAGGGCGCAAGCGCAGGTCGCCGGTGTAGACAGAGATGATCTCTCCGGAGGGCAGCGACAGTTGGAGCGCCCCATCCAGACTCAGACCGGCCAGCTGCCCTTCAAGGGTTGCTGAGGCTCCGATCAGTTGGACCCCTTCGCCGCGGAATGCCAGGCGCGCCTGCCAATCCTGAAAGAATACCTCGGAATCCAGGTTCTCCAGGCGATCCAGCAGGCAGGCCAGGATCTTGCGCAGCAACTGCCATCGCTCCACCCTCTCACCGACCTCATTCTCAACGCAGGTAGCCGGAAAGAGCAACTCCTGGTCAGGGGGGACGGACTCCGGGCTAACGTTCACCCCAATCCCCAGGATGACCTCACGGAGCTGGTCGCCTTGCCAGGCCGCTTCGGCCAGCACACCGCACAGCTTGCGCCGGCGAACCAGCACATCGTTCGGCCACTTGATTTCCACCTCCTGGCAACAACTCGCAATTAAAGCATCGCTGACCGCCAAGGCGCCCAGGGCAGTCAAGCGGGTGATCAGGCGCTGCGGATCGGGTGGAGTCCCCAGGCGCAGGACCAGGCTGAAGGCCAGAGCTGCGCCCGGCGGGGTGTACCAGCGCCGGCCGGCGCGGCCTCGACCGCCGGTTTGCTCGTCGGCGACCACCAGCGCCAGGTGCAATGCGCCTGCTGCAGCCCATTCGGCGGCCTGGTTGTTCGTCGAAGCCAGCGTGGCGTAATAGTGCAGCGGGCCCAGCAGCAGGCCATCCAGGGTGGATTGAAGAAGCTCAGCGCCGGTCTTTGAAGAGGGATTTTGATCGCTGTTTGACAAGGTAACCTGTTTTTAACACAGCCGGTCTCGCCAGTCAAGTTCCCCAAAAATTCCCCTTCCCGAATCTCACACCAGTATGATATACTTGCATCCGCTCCCGCCCAGGCGGGGCATTTTATGCCCAAAAAGGGCAATATCCTATCTTACACGTTTCCCGACTTGGCTGTGCGTGCCGGTGGCCTCGGTGACAGGCAAGGATGACGGAGGCGGAAGAAAAACGCGAAGGAGAATTGAATATGGCCTTGATCCCCATGAAAGCGCTTCTCGAGAGCGGGGTTCACTTCGGGCACCGTACCCACAAGTGGCACCCGGCAATGAAGCCGTACATCTTCACTGAACGCAACGGCATTCATATTATTGACCTGCAAAAGACGGTCAAATCACTGGAGCAGTCCTATGCTTTGGTGCGTGATACCGTCGCCAACGGCGGCACGGTGCTGTTCGTCGGCACCAAGCGCCAGGCCCAGGAGACCATCCAGGCCGAGTCAATACGCGCTGGCATGCCCTACGTCACCACACGCTGGCTGGGCGGCATGTTAACCAACTGGCGCACTATTCGCGGCCGGATTAACGAGCTGGAGCGGATGGAGCGAATGCGCGATAAAGGTGAATTCGAGCGGCTGACCAAGAAGGAAGCCATGCTGATCACCCGCGAAATCGAGCGGTTGGAAATCCTGCTGGGTGGCATCCGAGCAATGGCGCGCTTGCCTGAGCTGCTCTTCGTGGTTGACGTTCACCGTGAAGCTACCGCGATCCACGAAGCCAACTTGCTGAAGATCCCGGTTGTGGCGATGGTAGACACCAACTGCGATCCGCGTGATGTTGATTATGTCATCCCGTCTAACGACGACGCCATCCGAGCAATCAAGTTGCTGGTTGGCAAGATGGCCGACGCTGCGCTAGAAGGCAAGGCGCTGCGTAAAGATATGCCCGAAGAAGAGCGCTCTTATGAGACCGGCATTGTGATGCCCGGCGCCGACGAGCGTGAGCTGACCGATGAAGAGTTGCTTGGCGAGGCTACCCTGGCCAAGATTTCTTTCCGCGCTCCGATGGTTGACTTTGAAGAAGAAATCGAGATCGCGGCAGAAGAAGTAGAAGTGGAAGAAGAACCAGTCGTTGAAGATATCACGGATACGACGGTCGCGGAAGACAAGGAATAAACCATGGCAATCACTACTGAACAGATTAAAGAACTCCGCGAAGCCACCGGGGCAGGGATTTTGGACTGCCGCAAAGCGCTCGAACAGGCCAATGGAAACTTCGACAAAGCCGTCGATTTCCTGCGCGAGAAGGGCCTAGCTACGGCCGCCAAGCGGGCCGATCGCGATGCCAACCAGGGTATGGTTGAGCTGTACTCACATGGCAATGGCCGGGTCGGTGTGATGGTTGAGGTGAACTGCGAGACTGATTTCGTCGCCCGCTCTGAAGCATTCCGCACCTTCGCCCACGAAGTCGCCCTGCAAATTGCCGCTGCTGCGCCAAAGTACATCCGCTCGGAGCAGATCCCCGAATCCGAGCTGGAGCACGAGCGCGAGATCGCCCGCGCCCGGGCGCGTGAAGAAGGCAAGCCAGAAGCCATCCTCGAGAAGATCGTCGAAGGCCGCCTGGAAAAGTTTCGCGACGAAGTGGTCCTGCTGCGCCAGCCCTACATCCGCGACGAGAGCATTACGATTGAAAAGCTGCTGATGCAGAACGTAGCTGCCATTGGCGAGAACGTCATTATCCGCCGCTTCTCCCGCTGGGAGCTCGGTGAGAGCACGAACCAATAAGATGGAACAGGCCAACCAAACGGTTGGCCTGTTTTTTATAAAGGAGCCCTAATGGAGAACAACTTGAAATACAAACGGATCCTTTTGAAACTGAGCGGAGAATC
>CAZAGA010000372.1:0-3566 GCA_964484335.1 uncultured Anaerolineaceae bacterium | reverse complement strand
TTCATAGGAGTAATTGTGCCACAGACAGGCGGGCTGGACAAGGACGAATCTGAGAGTTTAGAAAAGCGCTTGATTAGACACATAAAATCTTGTACAATGAATTTAGTGATGAAATCTATCGTCCTTTGAAAATAGATCGGAATTGGTATTGACGCGGATTGCTGAATAAGTGCATCGAGGTTCATGGCGCCGGCAATCACCAGACGGTTCACCAGGCCGCCCCGGCTGCCCATCAAGGAGGGAAACCACGTATGGATATCATCAAGGTTTCCGGGTCGTCACGCACTTCCGCTGTGGCAGGCGCAATTGCCGGCGTGTTTCGCGAGCATAAACGCGCCGAGATCCAGGCGATTGGAGCGATCGCGGTTAACCAGACGGTCAAGGCGCTTGCACTTGCCAAAGGTTACCTGAAGGAAGACGGATACGAGGTCGTCTTTATGCCCGAATTTGTGGATGTAGAGATCGACGGAAAAATTCGGACAGCGATTAAGTTCACTGTTGAACAGCGCTAAACCATCAGTTCTGTTCCACTAAATCAGGCGAACCGGTTCGTGAGCCAGCCGGGAGGATCTAGGCTGGTTTTTTGGTGTGGGCTGGTTGGCTGTAGAAAGGGTGCTTTGAGGCGTTTTACCTGGATAATTGTGGTGGGATTGATCTTTCTGGGGCTGCGCAGGGCAACCTCGCCGGCCGCGGCGGCTGAAGCCTGCCTGGAGCAGGGCGGCAAGATCGAGTTGAACAGCCTGCGTTCGCCTTTATTAAAGCTTCCGATGGAAACCCGGGTCTATCTGCCCCCCTGTTATGCGGAACACGCCCAGCAGCGCTACCCGGTGCTCTACCTGATCCACGGCCAGAATTCGAATGACGACCAGTGGGACCGCCTGGGGGTGGATGAAGTGGCTGATCGCCTGATCGCAGCCGGGGAGATTCCCCCTTTCCTGATCGTCATGCCGCGCGACCGGAACTGGGAACAGCCGGCTGAGGATCTATTTGGCCGGGTACTGATCGAGGAACTGGTGCCATGGGTGGACGGGCGGTATCGGACCGTCGATAATCGCCAGCAGCGGGCCATCGGCGGCCTGTCACGCGGGGCGGGCTGGGCGGTTCACCTGGGGCTGTCCCACCCTGAACTGTTTGGCCGCTTGGGCGGGCACAGCCTGGCGGTATTTTGGTCGGACACCGGAAAAATTCGCACCTGGCTGGCTGAGACCCCGCCAGACCAACTACCGGAGATCTACCTGGATATCGGAGATAACGATCGACCGCAAATCCTGGCCTCGACGCTGTGGTTCGAGAATCTACTCGCCGATCTAAGGATTCCCCACGAATTCTACTTCTTTACCGGTTATCATAACGAAGCTTACTGGTCCCGGCACGTCGAAACCTACCTGCGCTGGTACAGTCAGGCCTGGCAGCCGTAGCGTTGCCAGGCGACCCGGGGGCCAGGCTTCCTGGGCGTGTTATAATCTCCAGCATGTCCCTGACTCTCGAACAAGTTGAACATATTGCCAACCTGGCGCGCTTGGAGTTGAGCGAGGCCGAAAAAAAACTCTACCAGGAGCAACTTTCGGCGATCTTGGTAGCGGTCGCCCGGCTGCAGGAGTTGGATACCACTGGAATCCCGCCCACGGCGAGCATCTTGCCGCAGCGAAACGAGCTGCGCCGGGATGAAATCCAGATTGGGCTGACGGTTGAGCAGTTGTTGCGCAACGCTCCGGAATCTGACCAGAATCAGTTCCGGGTGCCTCCGGTGTTTGAGTGAAGCGGGCATGCCATTTTCTATCTCAGCAGGGTGAATATCGCTTGAGCGTTTATGCCTGACCTGACTGCACTGAACATCCCACAACTCCTGGCAGCTCTGCGTACTGGTCAGATCAGCAGTCGTGAGATCATCGAAACATACCTGGCGCGTGCCGAGCGGTTGGAACCAGCCGTGCACGCTTTCCTACACCTGGCAGCGGATACGGCCTTGGCAGCGGCTGATCAGGCTGATCAGCGCTGGGCGGCCTGGCGGCGAGCCAAAAACGAGTCGCTACCATCCTTGCTGGGCATCCCACTGGCAGTTAAAGATGTACTGTGCGTTGAAGGGATGCCGTGCACTTGCGGCTCGCGCATCCTGGAAGGCTTTTATCCACCCTATACGGCCACGGCGGTGGCGCGCTTAATCCAAGCCGGCGCGATCGTCCTGGGTAAGACCAACACCGACGAGTTCGCAATGGGCTCTTCGACCGAGCAGTCGGCTTATGGGGCGACCCATAACCCGTGGGACCTGGCGCGAGTGCCTGGCGGTTCGAGCGGGGGGAGCGCTGCGGCGGTCGCGGCCCGACTGGCGCCGGCTGCCCTGGGTACTGATACCGGTGGCAGTGTCCGCCACCCGGCTGCCTTCTGTGGGGTAACCGCGATTAAGCCTTCTTATGGGCGGGTCTCGCGCTATGGTCTGGTGGCCTTCGGTTCGTCCCTGGACGTGGTTGGCGCATTTGGAAGGTCCGCCCAGGATGCCGCCTTGATCTTCCGGGCTATGGCTGGCAAGGATCCACGCGACGCCACAACCCTGGGCGCTGCGCTGCCGGAGATCGAATGGGACCTGCCGCGCTCTGCCGGTCTGAAGGGGCTGCGGATCGGCATCCCTGACGAATATTTTATCCCCGGCTTGAAACCTGAAGTGGAGCGGTTGGTGCGAGTAGCGATTGCCCGATTGGAGAGCCTGGGGGCAGAGTTGATACCAATCCGCTTACCGCATACCGAATATGCCCTGCCGGTGTACTATATCCTGGCTCCGGCGGAGGCTTCAGCGAACCTGGCGCGCTACGATGGGATCCGCTACGGAGCGCGCGCCTCGGCTGATTCGATGTGGGAGGTCTTCCGCCGGACGCGGGGGGAGAAATTCGGCCCGGAGGTCAAGCGGCGGATTATGCTTGGGACCTATGCTCTCTCGGCGGGTTATTATGAGGCCTATTACAGCCAGGCCCAAAAGGTACGCACCCTGATTCGGCGTGACTTTGACCAGGCTTTCGAAAGCGTCGATCTGATCGCCGCGCCGGTCACACCAGGCAGTGCATTCCGGCTTGGCGAGCACGCCAATGACCCGCTGTCAATGTACCTCGAAGATATTTTTACTCTGCCGGCTAACCTGGCTGGGATTCCAGCTTTGGCCTTCCCGGTTGGGTTTGACCGGGGAGGCCTGCCGGTGGGGATGCAGTTAATGGCGCCTTATTTAGAAGAAGGTCGCCTTTTCAAGGCTGGGATGGCTTACCAGATGGATACTCAATGGCACCTGGCTGCTCCTGGCTTGTAGATGAAAGTCGTGGAAGGAATTTCGGGCATGTTTAAGAATTTAACCGCAGCCCCGGCCGATTTCCTGGCCTGGAATTGGGACGACATTGAACCGTACTATCGCTCCTTGGCCGAGCGCGAGCTGGACGCCGGCACTGTCCAGGACTGGCTTTCCGATTGGAGCGAGATTGCTGGGCGCGTCTCGGAAATGTACCAGCGCCTGTACGTCGCTACCACAGTAAATACCGAGGATAGCGCCGCCCAGCAGCGCTACGAGGCTTACTTGGACGGCATTT
>CAZAGA010000371.1:0-3585 GCA_964484335.1 uncultured Anaerolineaceae bacterium | reverse complement strand
TTTATTTCCTGCGATCAACCGAAAGCGGCATCGAAGTCCGCTTCGTCAAGGCACCTTGATTGCGTTCTGTATTGGGGCCAACTAAATAGATCAGGCGATTGTAAAGACCGTTACTATAAGTGAAGATATTCAACATTCTTGGCTGGATCGTTTGTAGCGAAAGCTGGTTGCCCACGGTTAAAGCCCAAACAAACAACACCAACTACTACACCCCTATATGTGGACACATAAAACCACGGGGCTGTCCAAAAAGTAATGGACAGCCCTTCACTTTTTAGCGAAAGCATGATGCAATGGGGGAATGAAAAGAAAAGGAACCGTCCCCGTGTTCAAGCCGTATGTGATGGATCAGATGGCGTTACTGCCAGCGAGTTATAACGAGGTAATCCCGGAAGGCCACCTGGTGCGGGTAGTGAACGAAGCAGTCGAAAAGATCGAAGTCAGCGCACTACTCGAGCAATACAAAGGTGGAGGGACATCGAGTTATCATCCGAAGATGTTGTTGAAAGTATTGGTGTATGCCTACGCCGAGAAGGTGTATTCATCGCGGCGGATCGCCAAGGCCTTGAGAGAGAACATCCATTACATGTGGATCAGCGGGGGGAACCGGCCTGATTTTCGGACGATCAACGATTTTCGCGGGAGCCGGATGAAAGCGGTGATCGAGGAAGTATTCACGGCAGTGCTAGAGTACCTGATCGAAAGTGGGCATGTGAAACTGGAGCACTATTTTCTGGATGGGACCAAGATCGAGGCAGATGCGAATAAGCACAAGGTGGTCTGGGCCAAGCGGCGGGAGAAATACCACCAGCGAGTGCAGGGACAAATCAAAGAGCTGCTGAAGCAGATCGAGCAAACTAATGAAGCCGAGCAGGCCGAATATGGCGATGAAGATCTGGAAGAGCTGGGGGGAAACGGTCAAGGAGAGATGAACTCGGATCGACTGAAGGAAAAGATCGCTGAATTGAACGAACGGCTGCGCGACCAGGTACAGAAGAAGAAAGAAACCCAACCGGTACGGAAAGCCTTCAAGAAGCTTGAAGAGGATTGCCTGGTGCGCCTGGAAAAGTATGAGCAACAAGCAGAAGTCCTGGCTGGACGCAGCAGCTATGCCAAGACCGATCCAGATGCCAGCAGCATGCGGATGAAAGAAGATCGGGGAGCTGAGAAGCCGTGGCCTAAGCCAGCCTACAACGTCCAGATCGGCACCGAAGGTCAATTCATCGTTGGCTTCAGCGTGCATGGACGGGCTAGCGACACCACTTGCCTAATCCCTCACCTGGAAGGTCTGCGGAAGCATTTGGGGCACCTGCCCAAAGCCATTGTGGCCGATGCCGGTTATGGCAGCGAAGAAAATTATGCCTACCTGGAACAGCATGGTTTAGGAAACTTCGTCAAGTACAACACCTTTTACCAGGATACCCATCATTATCGACAGCCGGAAGTGATCCGCAAGCATCAGTTCCGGGCTGAAAACTTTGCTTATGACCCTGAAAAAGATGAGTTTATCTGCCCAGCAGAAAAGCGATTGTCCTTCCAATATGCTTCTCGGTACACTACCGATAACGACTACCAGACTAATCGTCGCATCTATGAATGCTCTGACTGTGCGGCTTGTCCCCTAAAATCTCAATGCACCCAGGCCAAAGGCAACCGCAAGATCCGCATCAGCTTTCAACTACTCGAATATCGCAGACATGCCCGAGCCAACCTGTGCAGTGAAGAAGGTCAACGTTTGAGAGCGGTGCGTTCGGTCGAAGTGGAGACGGTTTATGGCCACGTCAAACACAATATGGACTTACGAAGATTTCATCTGCGGGGTCAGGATAAGGTAAAAACCGAGTGGGGTTTGGTAAGTATCGCTCATAATATGACAAAATTGGCGGCCCGTTAGGCCGCCTTTTTTGTCTCTCGGTAAATTGAACCGATTATTCCCCTTTTAGGGCTGTCTAGTCGTTCTTTCTAGACAGCCCCGTGGAGTGGACCTGGAGGGATTCGAACCCTCGACCTCTTCAGTGCGATTGAAGCGCGCTCCCAACTGCGCTACAGGCCCATCTAATAGGCGATCGGTATTGTATCCGAGACCTGGGGGGCTGTCAAGCGGGATGGGAAATTTTCTGCTTTCGGAATATGCTTCATTAATAAGACAAATTCATCAGATTACTTACCATACAACCTGGCGGTCTGCTCGGCGATGTCGGCAATGCTGGCGCGCAGAGCATAGGGCTCCAGTACCTCCACCCCACTGCCAAACGGTAGCAGGCTGTCGCGGGCCTCATCGATCCACCGGAAATGGAGGGTTAAAACGCGGCTGCCGCCGGCTTCCACTGGGACCTCCGCAAGCTGGGCGCCCAGCCTGGCCCCAAAACGGCGCAGGACAAACGGCAGCGCTCTTTCTGAAACTCGCAAGGTAACCGGATAACCGGAGTAATTTTGCGCTTCTTCCTGGCACCAACTTTTCCAAAATTTTCCCAGGTCAAAATCCGCCGGGCGCTCAAACTTCTCTGTACAAAGACGGGCGTCCAGGATGTTTGCCACCTGGCGGGCGCGCACCCGGTCACGATGGGCAAATACCAGGTACCAGGCGCCAGCTTTCGCCGCCAGGCCATAGGGCTCGACAACCCGCTCAATCTGGATATCAAAGAGTGGGACGTAGGTAATTGCCAGCTTTCGGTCTTCCCAGACCGCCTGCTGGATGATTTGCAGCTGGGGCAGCGGCTCTTCAGCCTGGCTCCACCAGCTGGCATCGATGAAATAGCGCTGGCGGACCCGCTCTTCATCCTGGCGGCGAGATTCAGGCAGTGCAGCGGTCAGCTTGAGCATGGCGGCTTTCAAATCCTGGCTGAGCCCCAGCCGGGCCAGCAAGCCGGGCATGTTGAGGATGAATAAAGCACGCGCTTCGCTTTCGGAGAGACCGGTCAAGTTGGTGCGATAGCTATCCAGGAGCTGGAACCCCCCGTTCACCCCAGGCTCGCCATAAACGGGAACACCGGCTGTGCTGAGGGCACAGATATCGCGATAAATTGTGCGCTCGCAGACTTCCAGCTCCTCGGCAAGCTGGCTGGCGTTCATCCGCCCGCGGGTCTGAAGCAGGATTAGGAGGGCAAGCAGGCGATCAGCGCGCATAACGAGATTATAACCCTGACAGAAGATGTCAGGATAGGGATGGTAAGATGAAATCATCAACCAGATCTGTTAAGCGTAAACGATCGCAACACCTAGAAGGAGATCAACAATGGAAAATCCGATTGAAGTCCAGTTTGTCCAGCTCGAGCCGATGTCCGTGGCCAGTTTTCCTGCATATGGACCCGAACCGGAAGATGAAGCCTGGGAGAAACTGGTCGCCTGGGCAGGGCCGCTGGGTCTGTTCGATGCCCCCGAAAAGCACCGCATCTTTGGTTTCGATACCACTGGGCCGACCCCGGCGAGCGAGAATCGTGGCTACGACCTTTGGATCGAAGTCTCGCCAAATTTCAAGCCGCAGGATGAGGTCAAAATCATGCCCTTTGGCGGCGGCAAGTACGCAGTATACCGCATTCCTAAGGTCGGTAATCCGTGGGAGACCATCCCGGCTGCCTGGCACGC
>CAZAGA010000370.1:0-3593 GCA_964484335.1 uncultured Anaerolineaceae bacterium | reverse complement strand
CCAGGAAGGCTTCTTGCGGTATTTCTACCTGCCCGACCATCTTCATGCGCTTCTTTCCACGTTTTTGTTTCTCGAGCAGTTTCTTCTTGCGGCTGATGTCACCACCATAACATTTGGCCAGGACATCTTTTCGCATTGCTTTCACATTGGCGCGCGAGATGACCCGCCCGCCAGCCGAAGCCTGGATAGGCACTACAAAGAGCTGGCGCGGGATGATATCCTTTAACTTGGTAATCACAGCCTGGCCTTTGTGGTAGGCGGCATCTTTGTGGACGATCGTGGCCAATGCATCGACCGGCTCCTCATTTACTAATATCTCGAGTTTGACCAATATGTCCGGCCGATATTCGGCAAACTGGTAATCCAACGAAGCGTAGCCGCGCGTCCGGCTCTTGAGCTGGTCAAAGAAATCGATAATTAACTCGGAGAGCGGGATCTGGAAGTTTAATTGCACCCGGTTGGGGGCGGGATAATCCTGAGATGTGAACACGCCGCGCCGTTTGGTGGTCAAGTCCATCACGGTCCCGTAATATTCGGTGGGGGTGAAAATCTCAATATTCATCCACGGCTCACGGATTTCCGCAATCGTGGATTCATCGGGTAAATCCGCCGGAGAGTCAATCCGGATCAGGGATCCATCCAATAGCACCACCTCATATTCAACGGAGGGGGCTGTGACGATGATATCCAGATCGTATTCCCGTTCCAGGCGCTCCTGAATAATCTCCATGTGGAACATGCCCAGGAAACCGCAGCGGAAGCCAAAGTTCAGTGCTTGGGAAGTTTCGGGTTCGAACACCAGCGAGGCGTCGTTAAGTTGCAATTTTTCCAGGGCGTCTTTGAGATTGGCGTAATCTTCGCCTTCCACTGGATAAATCCCAGCGAAGACCATCGGCTTAACCTTCCGATAACCTGGGAGTGGTTCCTGGGCTGGTTGGGAGGCCAGGGTGATTGTGTCGCCGACCCGCGCTTCGCGCACTGTTTTTAAACCTGTAGCGACATAACCAACTTCTCCGGCCGAGAGACTGGCGCTCGGGCGTAAGGAAGGTGAGAAAGTACCGATTTCTACTGGTTTCAACTCGGCGCCACTGGCCATCAAGTGCAGCGTGTCGGTCGCCTCGATTTTTCCATCCATCACCCGGACATAGGCCACTACGCCTTTGTATGGATCATAATGCGAGTCAAAGATCAGCGCTCTAAGCGGAGCGGTTTCATTGCCGCGCGGCGGTGGAATGCGCTGGATGATAGCGTCCAGCACAGCCGGGATATTTTGACCTGCCTTGGCCGAAATTCTCAAAATTTCCTGTTCGGGGGTGCCGATCAGGTGGCTGATATCCCTGGCGACTTCGTCCGGGTGGGCGGCAGGCAGGTCGATCTTATTAATCACCGGGATAATTTCAAGGTCGCCTTCCAGGGCCAGGTACAGGTTGGCCAGGGTCTGGGCCTCAATCCCTTGCGAGGCATCTACCACCAGCAAAGCCCCTTCACAGGCGGCCAGCGCCCTGCTGACCTCGTAGCCAAAGTCAACATGGCCGGGTGTGTCGATTAGGTTCAGCTCATATTCCTGGCCGCCCTGGGTGGTATGAACCATCCGAACTGCAGAAGCCTTGATCGTGACTCCCTTCTCGCGTTCAAGGTCCATGCTGTCCAGCACCTGTTCGGTCATCTCCCGATCGGATATTGTCCCGGTAAGCTGCAGCAGTCGATCGGCCAGGGTGGACTTACCGTGGTCGATGTGGGCGATGATGCAGAAATTACGGATATGGTTGAAGGAAATTGTTTCGCTCATTGGCAAGAAGCAAGTATAACCGATTTTAAATCCGCCAGATGTACCTGACCGCAGAAGTTTCAGGCGAGTGGATGGAAAAGGGGCTCACGACGAAGGATCAGGTCCGAGAGCTAACCAGGCTAAGAATTCAACATTGCCTTTTGGCCCGAGTAGGGGTGAGCGGATCGCTTTCTTAGCCTCGAAGCCAATCGATTGAGCAAATGACAGCACCTCCTCCAGAATCCGCTGGTGGACCAGCGGGTCGCGAATCACCCCATCGCCTCTGGCAACCTCCTGGCGGCCGGCCTCAAATTGCGGTTTGACCAGGGCAACCACTTGAGCTTTCGGGGCTAACCAGCCCTTGACGACCGGGAGCAAAACTTTTAAAGAGATAAAGGATGCATCAATTGTGACCAGCTCGACCTGCTCAGGAAGCTGCTCCAGGTAACGGGCATTGGTCTCTTCCATCACCACGACACGCGCATCCTGGCGCAGTTTCCAATGCAAGATGCCTCGACCCACATCAATCGCATAGACTCTGGCAGCCCCATGCTGTAGCAGGCAATCGGTGAAACCACCCGTAGATGCCCCAACATCTGCGCACACTTTGTCACGGACAAGGATGGGGAAATGATCCAGCGCGGCAGCCAATTTTTCCCCGCCACGCGAGACATATGGCGGGCCATGATCAACGCTAATCTCGGCATTGGTTTCCAGGGTGGCGGACGGCTTGAGCACTACCTGCCCGTCCACCCGTACCTGACCCGCCATCACCAGGCGTTGGGCCAGGGAGCGGCTTTCGGCTAGGCCGCGTTCCACCATTAAGAGATCCAGGCGAATTTTTGCCACAGCTAGATTGTACCCCGAAGTTGATCGACACGATCCAGTGTGTTTCCTCCAAATTACAGCCTCTTATGCTATCATTGCAGCCATGCTGCTCCGCTGGGCAAAAGCACTGATCAAAACGATGCGGCCGCGACAATGGCCAAAAAACGCGGTGATTTTTGCCGCCCTGGTCTTTGATCGCCAGCTAGGTCTTGATCATCTCGATGCTAGCCTGCGCACCTTGGCCGGTTTCATCATTTTCTGTTTTGTCTCTGGCTTGGTCTACATCATTAATGATATTGCCGATATTGAGGCGGACCGAATCCACCCTGAGAAACGTCGTCGGCCGATTGCTTCGGGCCAGCTTCCCCTGAACCTGGCAATTCTGGCCGCCATCCTGATCTTCCTGGCGACCATCCCGCTCTCCTTCTGGCTATCGACTGGCTTTGGGTTGGTAGCGCTGAGTTATTTTGTGCTCAACCTGGCTTATTCAAAATGGATTAAGCATCTCCCGCTCCTAGATGTTTTTACAATTGCGCTTGGCTTTGTCTTGCGGGTAGCGGCGGGGGTGATGTTGATCCAGGTGTCTCGTTTCTCCCCCTGGCTGTATGTGGTGACCACGCTGGGCGCGCTGTACCTTGGCTTTGGCAAGCGCCGGGCTGAGCTGGCGTTGCTGGCGGGCGATGCCAATACCCATCGCAGAGTGTTAGAAGGCTATACCATTCCGCTGCTTGACCAATTAATCACCATCGTTTCTGCTACGACCATTATCGCCTACAGCCTGTACACTTTTTCGGCGGTGAACCTGCCGGATAATCATGTCATGATGCTGACCATCCCGTTTGTTATCTACGGGGTTTTTCGCTACTTGTGGCTGATCCAGGTCAAGCATAGCGGTGGCGCACCGGAAGATGTGCTTCTGGAAGATCGCCCGCTCCAACTGACGATCTTCTTATGGGGGTCTGCTATTTTGTTGATCTTTTATGTCTTTTAGCCGGGC
>CAZAGA010000369.1:0-3594 GCA_964484335.1 uncultured Anaerolineaceae bacterium | reverse complement strand
AACTGGCGGTGGGAAATGACCTGGTAGCCGCTGTCAGCTAGCCAGGCGAGCTGGTGCCGGAAGTTAGCAGGTGAGACAGCGAAGGGATCCGAAGGGGTTTCTGAGATGCTGTGATAGAGCAAGGCGCGGGTTCGCTTCTTCCATAGCCAACCCCAAATTATAGCTATCTTGGTCCATCCGGTCATTTAATTTCAATCCCAGCAGCCAATAACCCGCTCCAGTATCGAAACGTCTTGTCGGCCCAGCCGCAGACGCTGAGCTCGTCGCGCGGGTCGGGGGAGCGGCGGAAGGGGGTGGCCTGGGCGAAGCCAAGGGCGGTGCGGATGCCGCCGTCGGGGCGCTGGCCAGCAAGCAGCCATTCCAGGCTGGGGGCCGGGTCGTAGTGCAGGCCGACTTGGCGGGCGAGGTCGAGGGCACGCAGGATGTCGGCGGCCCCGGCGATCCACTGGGGGTAGAGGTTGGCGCGCTGGCGGGGGTAAACGACCTGGGCAAAGCCGCCATGGGGCTGGCGCCATTTGAGGATGAAGCCGGCGGCGCGGCGGGCGGCGCTGGCCAGGCGGGCATCGGTGGTCCATTCCCAGGCGGCTAGCAGGGCAGGGATGCACCGGGCGATGTAATAGGGGAAGAAGCGGGCGATTTTACGATCGCCAAAGCTGTTCTGGTAGATGGCGCCTTTGAGCTCGCCGCCAGGTACCTGGTGTTCGAGGATCCTCTCGATGGCTGGCAGGGCGTAGGTGTCGATCCAGCCGTAGCCGCCGTTCAGCGAGGCATAGGCGAAGAGGGCTTCGACCAGGGTGGCGGTTTTGTTGGGGACAAAGCCGGGGACGTCGGGGGTGTCGCGAAAGCTGCGGGCGAGCGGGTCCCACAGGCGGCTGAGGTAGTAGTCGCACAGGTTGCACTCGGCGGCCAGGAGGTATTTGCGCCAGTCGGTGCGGCCGGCCGACTGGAGGGCTTCGGCCAGGCGCAGCAGAGCCAGGTCGCAGGCGGCTTCGTGGGGGGTTCCGCCAGTGCTGGGGTTGAGCTCGAAGCCCGAGTTGCGGTAGTTGCCGTTGGGGAGCTGGCCTTCGACCAGGTCGTCGCCGGCCCGGCAGGCTTTGGCGAGCCACTCTGGGGAGCGATCGGCTTGCCAGAGGTTGAGGTAGCCGAGGATGAGGCCTTCGTAGCGCCAGTCCAGGCCAGGCCCTGTGTACTCCAGGCTGTCGCACCACCAGTGGACGACCGGCCCGCTGTAGCCGCCCGGCTGGCGCATGGTCTCGAACCAGGCTTCGAGGCGCAGGACGGCCTGGCGGAGGCGATCAGCGGGCGAGGCGTCCGGGGGCTGGGGGCCGGCGATCAGGCTGGGCGGCAGGAGATCAGCAGCAGGGGGGAGATTTTGCACAAGAGACCTTGTTCGATGTAGCTGGCGCGCATGGCAAAGGAGGCCCGGTCGGCCCAATCCGGGCGGCCGAGAGCCTGGCAAAGGCGGGCCAGGTTGGTCCAGAGGATGGCGCGCGGGCCGTGGTAGCCGTACAGGCTTTCGACCTGCCAGCCAGCGGCGTGCAGCAGGCGCAGGACGGTTCCGGCAGGCAGGGGGGCCTGGGCCGGGGGAGTAGGCAGGCGCCAGGCGGGCAGGTAACGGCGCAGCCCGGTGGAGGCGATGACCTGGAGGCGTGCGCCGGGCAGGGCGCGCTGGCGGAGTAGTTTGGCTGTTTCGGGCGCGGCGCCAGCCTCGGGCTCAGCCCAGAGCAGGGCCGCATAGCCGGTGGGGGCAGCCAGGTCAACGAGCTTTGGTTTTTGCCAGGCCCACTGGGCGGCGTGACGAAGCCAGAGGGAGAGGTTGAACTCGGAGCGGCTAGCCAGGTGGAGCGGGGAGGCGGCGCGGCGGAGCAGCTCGACGGTGTAGAAGGGGGAGCTGACGACGGCCAGGGCGGGGGCAGCGGTGGAAAGGCTGGCGACAGCGCGGTCAAGGGCCCAGCGAAATTCGTAGGTGGGCGAGTAGAGGAAAAGATCAGCCAGGGCGGTGGATTCAGGGGTGGAGGCGAGGTTGTGAGCGGGGATCATACTGAGCGCTCGGCGAGCAAGGCGTGGTAATAGTCTTCGAGCTGGAGGGCGATTTGCGGCCAGGCGTAATGGGCCTGGACCTTCTGGCGGCCGGCGGCGCCCATGGCGCGGCGCTGGTTGAGGGGCAGGCCGGCCAGGCGCTGGATGGCCTGGCGCAACTCAGGCTGGCTGCCAGGGGTGACCAAAAAACCGTCGTGGCCGTCATCGATGACGGTGCGCACGCCCGGCAAGCTGCTGGCAATAGCGGGGGTGGCGCAGGCGAGCGATTCGACCAGCACCAGGCCAAAGGCTTCGCCCATGGTGGTGGAGGGCAGGACGGTGCAATCGGCCAGGCGATAGTAATCGGGCAGCTCGGCCTGGGAGACCCGGCCAGGGAAGCTGAGGCGTGAGTCGAGGCCGAGTTGGCTGGCGCGCTGCTGATAGTGCGGGCGCAGGTCGCCATCGCCGACGATGACGGCGCGGAAACGGGGCTCAAGGCCGGCGAGGGTTTCGAGGAGCAGCTCGACGCCTTTGAAGTAATGAGCCCGGTCGAGGGCGGCGACGAGGAGCAGGACGAAATCACCCTCGGCCGGGTGGTGCTGGCGCCAGAGGGCGGGGGGCGGCCCGGCGGGGGTGAAGTGCTCGCAATCGACGCCATTGGGCAGGGCGGCTATGGTGTCCTGGCGGCCGCGCAGCAAGGGGCGGGCGTGAGAGGCCTGGGCGTAATCGAGGGAGGTGAAGAGCAAGCGGCTGGCTGAGCGGAGCACCCAGCGGCTGGTGGTGGGGCGCAGCAGGCGTTCGAGCAGGCCGGGCAGGTCATGCAGCAGGACATCCTGGTGGTAGGTGATGACGAGTGGGATATGGTGGGTGCGGGCAGCCAGGGCGGCGCCTTCGCCGCCAAAGAAGGGGTAGTGGAGGTGGACCAGGTCAAAGGCGGCCAGGCGGCGGGCAAGCTGGGGGAGGAGGGGGGCGTTGCCGGTGCGCAGCCAGGGGGTGAGGCGATGGACGTGCAGGCCGTCGAGGCCTTCTTCGGCGGGGGCGGTTGGGTGGGCTGCGGTAAATATCTCCACCCGGTGGCCACGGCGGGCCAGCTCGAGGGCATTATGGTAGCAAACGTTGCCGGTGCCGGTCTGCTCGGGCGGGAAGGTGACGGTGACGTGGGCGAGGTGGAGCGGTTTCACCAGGCGACGACGATCTGGCTAAGCTTACCAAAGAGGAATAGGATGGGATTGACCAGCCAGTCAAGCAGGCGGGCGACGCGGGGGGTGGCGGTCTGGGTGAAGTTCAGGCGGCTGTCGAAGCGGCGCAGGATCGCGCGGTCGTTGACTTTGCGCAGGCGCTGGACCTGGCGGCGGGCCTGGAGGACCTGGCGAAAGTTGCCAACCAGCCAGGTGTAGGTGCGGAACTTGCTGGCCAGGTGAGCAGGCCCATGGAGCAGGGCATAGCCCCAGGCGATGGCTTCGGCTGCCAGCAGGGATGGAAGCAGGGCGAGCAGGGTGGGCCAGCGCAGGGTTTTCAAGAGGGCGAAGTAGCGGTTGCGTTCCTGGTAGAAGGCTTTTTGCGGGCTGTAGCGGA
>CAZAGA010000368.1:0-3646 GCA_964484335.1 uncultured Anaerolineaceae bacterium | reverse complement strand
CCGGCCTGGACCGAAACTGAGCGTGTATACGAGCTGATGCAGTACCGGGCTCAGCTCAGCGGCGCCAGCGTCGAAGAGGAAATCAGCAAACAATCACGCGACTCGGTCTTCGGCCGGATGGGCACCCCCGAGGAATTTGCCAATGCAGCGGTCTTCTTGTGCTCGCCAGCGGCAGCCTATATCACTGGCGTGATGCTCAGCGTGGATGGCGGGATGTATAAGGGAACTCTATAATCTACCGATGAAAACCGTGATTGTCGCTTCAACCAACCCGGTCAAGCTCCAGGCTGCACGGCTGGGATTTGAGAAAATGTTCCCGGCCGAGCAATTTGAAGTCAAGGGGCTGATTGTGCCTTCCGGGGTCAGTCACCAGCCATTTTCCAGCCTGGAAACCTTGCAAGGCGCGCAAAACCGGGCCCAGGCCGCCAGCCAGACCCTTCCGCAAGCAAATTATTGGGTGGGTATTGAGGGCGGGATTGAAGATCTCGGCCATGAAATGGCTTCCTTTGCCTGGGTGGTGATCCTCTCCCCCACCCAGGCCGGCAAAGGCCGCACCGGGACTTTCTTCCTACCCCCGCCGGTCGCCGAGCTGATCCGGCAAGGCAAAGAGCTGGGCGAGGCCGATGATATCGTCTTTAACAAGTCCAATTCAAAACAAGAAAACGGCGCGATCGGCATCTTGACGGGAGATGTCATTGACCGCACCCGCCTGTACGAACACGCCGTTATCCTGGCTCTAGCGCCCTTCAAGCATCCGGACTTATTTGCGCCGCGCCTTACTGAACGCGCAGAATGACTTTCCCACGCCCCCACAGCTCTTCCAGCCGGTAATAATTTCGCCGGTCGGGGGAGAACAGGTGGACGATCACATCGCCAAAATCGATCAGCAGCCAGCCATCTTGCGGCTGCCCCTCGATCCGGCCGCGCACGCCGTACCCCTGCTTAACTTTTTCGACCGCCCCATCTGCCAATGCCTGGAGCATCCGGTCGCTAGTGCCAGAAGCGATTACAAAATATTCTGTGAAATCCGCCAACTCGTGGATATCCATCAATAGGATATTTTCACCCTTCTTATCCTCGAGCGATTCAACAATGGTCCTTGCCAGTTCTATGGTTTCCAGGGTTCACCTCTTCAGAGTAGATAAAGCCGCCGAATACAGCCGGGTATAGCGTGCGCCGCCCGGATTTAAGTCGCTGCGATAAAAATGAACTTGCTCAATACGGCAGACGCCTAGATCGCCAGTCTGCAGGCTCACTAACAAGCTACCAGCCTGGCGGGCTTCATCCGGGGAAGCATTGCGTGAGATCCGGCCAAGCGTCAGGTGTGGCGAGAACTCACGCTCCTCGCCTGGGTAACCCAGGCGGGCTGTCTCGACGTCGATGGCCCGCTGCAGTGCCGAAAGCTCAGCCGGGGCTTGCACGCCCGCCCACAGTACCCGCGGCCGGTTGGTTGATGGGAACGCACCCAACCCACTCACCCGCAGTTGGAAGACCGGCTGCTGCTCGGCTGTTCGGCGCACAATCTCGAATAAGCTATCCAGGTTGCTCTCAGCAACCTCGCCCAGGAACTTGAGCGTCAGGTGGACATTCCTGGCCGGCAACCAGCGCACAATTGAACCAGGCAGGCGCTGGCTCATCTGGTGCATGATCGCATCCAGGCCACCCAGGATTTCGGGCGATAAATCGAGCGCAATAAACGAACGGATCATCTTCATAGCAGCCTAATTCCTGGCCTGAACATAGCATAAGATAGGCCAGAGCGCAAGGGCCAAAGCATGTCGGCTGGGTAATCGCTTGCCCCGTTTGCAAGCGCTCTCCGACTACTTTCAGGGTGATTGGCTGGCATAATCCTCCGGCGTGTCCAGGTCTTTTAAGATCGACGCCGTTTCAACCGGCAAGTACTGAATCAAGCTGGCCTGGGTCTGGAGAAAATCGCGCAAGGTCGCAGGTGGCACAAGCGCCAAGAGCCCAGGCCACAGGCGATGATCCAGCAGCCAGGGATGGCCGCGGCGCATCTGGTAGCTGGGAACGATAATTGCCCCCTGACTCGAGTGGTATTCTGCCATCACCGCCTGGACCACCGCGGTCTCAATTTGAGGTTGGTCGCCCAGGGCAACCAACGCCGCTTCGACGGTCTCAGGCAGTTTCGCCAACCCAATCTGCAGCGAAAGGATCATCTGGTCTTCCATATGACGCGGATTAAAAGCCGTCCAGGCCGGCAGGCCTTCTAGGGCTTGCTCAACCAGGACATGCGCGCCGCCGGTGACCACCACCACCGGGCTTGCCCCAGCCTCGAGCAAGACGCTGACCACCCGCCCAATCACCGTCGTCGTCCCCCATGGCAGGACCAGCTTGGGGCGGCCCATTCGCCGGGATAAACCAGCAGCCAGCACGACTGCAGCAATCATCCGGCCGGCCCTTTCTCGCCAGAGGTCGCTTCGCCGAAGCGCTGGTAATCCTCCAAACGGTCAATATCCACCAATACGCTTGCATCGTGCCAGGGTAGCCATTCCGCCGGCCAGTGGGAGAAGAGCGCTCGCCCGCCGGTGTCGCCCTGCAGGGCAAGCAAATCGCCAAAAGTTTGACGATCAAAAAACACCGGGTTACCGCGTTGTCCATCGACCAACGGGGCAACGATTGGCGCCAGCGTCTCGGCATGCCGGTCGGCCAGGGCGCGCACCAGGCTGGCTGGGATCTGCGGTTGGTCGGCCAGTAAAAACAACGCTCCACCGCAGTCTTCTGGCAGGCTGTGCAAGCCAGCCGTCAATGAGCTGCTCTGGCCGCTCTGCCAATCAGGATTATGAACAATCTCAACCGGTAGGTCACCCAGGGCTGCCTGGACCTGGTCCGTATACGCGCCAGTCACCACAACAACCGGCATAAGCCCCCCCTCCAATCCTGCTCGAGCAGCATGACGTACCAAGGCCTCACCCCGCCAGGGCAAAATTTGCTTGGGCTGGCCAAAACGGCTGGCTGCCCCGGCAGCCAGGACGATCCCGGCGTTTCGCTCCCGCACCAGGAAAACACCTTTTACAGACGAGCTAGATAGCTCGTCTGGCGGATCCAGGGCGGCGACCAGCCCGGCCTGAAAGCCACCAGCCAGCAATCGCTCTGCCAGGCGCGCCCCAGCAGCCTGCTGGCCCGGCGTATCGGCCTGGTTAAGCAGCGCGACGCGCCGGGCGCCGACCGGGATATTCTTTAAACCACCACTTGGATTCGTCAGGACTCGGGCTAAGCCCTCCAGGCTGACCGGCGCGCCCGGCGCTAAGCCGGACAGCAGGCTGAAAATCTCGGGCCGGTGCACCCACTCGTTGGTGAGTGGCCGGCCAATCCCCGACAGCCCCGCCAGGACCAGGACAGTATCGACCCAGGTTGGAATGGGCGGCTCGTGCTCGCCAGGCGCTTTGAGCGGTCTACGCCGCGAGCCATCAGCTTCTACCAGCAAGGGAAGCTTCGCCCAGTCGGCCAGGGCGCACACTTCAACCAACAGTTCGGCCACCAGGCCACCTACCCGCTCCGTTCCCACCCACCCACCATGGAGCAGGATAATGCCCTGGGGCAAGGCTTTTCCCAATTGGAGGATGGCTTGGGGGCTGTCAATTTCAAAACAGGCCTTCGCCTGGCCGAGCTGCTCCACTGCCAAATG
>CAZAGA010000367.1:0-3665 GCA_964484335.1 uncultured Anaerolineaceae bacterium | reverse complement strand
GGCCTTGCCTTTCATCCTGACTACCCGAGCAATGGGTGGTTCTATGTCAATTACACAGATTTGGGTGGCGATTCAGTCATCGCACGCTTCCAGGTCGACCCAACTGATCCGCTGCAAGCTGACCTCAATAGCGAGACGATCCTGCTGAAAATCGCCCAACCTTATGCAAATCATAACGGCGGCATGCTGGCATTCGGGCCAGACGGACTGCTCTACATCGGCCTGGGAGACGGCGGTTCGGCCGGCGATCCCCAGAACAATGCCCAATCGCTCCAAAGTCGCCTGGGTAAAATTCTGCGCATCGACGTCAACGCCCCAGCCGGTTATTCCGCGCCAGAAAGCAACCGGTTCTCTGATGAGCAGCTTGCAGAAATCTGGGCCTATGGACTCCGTAATCCATGGCGATTCTCTTTTGATCGCCTGACTGGCGATCTGTACATTGGAGATGTAGGTCAAAACCAGTGGGAAGAGATTAATTACCTGCCCTCCGGTTGGCCAGCCGGCGCTAATTTCGGCTGGGTTTATTACGAAGGTACACACCTCTACCAAGCTGTACCTCCAGGCCTGAAAGCCATTAGCCCGATTTTTGAGTATGGTCACAATCAAGGCTGTTCAGTCACCGGTGGGATTGTCTATCGAGGCGAGCTGCTGCCCGACTGGTATGGCATCTATTTATTTGCAGACTACTGCTCAGGAAACATTAGCGGTCTGCTCTTTTCCCCGCAAGGAGAATGGCAGAGCAAACTTTTATTTGAGAAGTTTGGGCGGATTACCTCCTTTGGCGAGGATGAACCTGGTGAAATATACGTAGTAGAACATACTGGAAGTATATTTCGACTGAGTAAGAAGTAAGGATTCTAAAGATGAATGTTAGGCGATCCAGCAATGCCAGTGATCTAAGCGCTGGCCTGGTCTATGGCATTCTGGCGGGGTTAGCCTTCAGCCTGACTACCTGGGGAACTGAAGCGATTGGCCTGGCCAGTTCTTCAGCCGGTTTTCCCTGGCTAAAATTTTTGCTGGGAGCCAGCCTGTGCAGCCTGGTCGGGGGTTTAGCTGGATGGATCACCAGCCGCACGGATAGCAGCCTGGCCGGGGCAGTGACCTGGTTCACCGCAGGCCTGATTTTCTGCCTGGTCGCCAGCCGCCTGCCTTTCGAGGGCTTAACCCTGATCATGCGTACTCTGAAACCGGAATTTTCTAGCCTGGTTTACTCTTATCCCGAAAACATGCACAGCCGCATGGTGGTGGTATATATCCTGGTTTTACTCTGCTCCACCCTGGCGGGCACCTTACAGACATACCTGATTGAAACCGTCCGCAGCGCCCAGACCATCGTGATGCAAGTTTTGATTTTAATGGTTGTAGTTCCATTCTTTGCTCTGGCCGGGCAGGTCGCTTATGATTACATCAACGAACCGTTCAGCCGGGCGATTATACAGATTGGCGACCTGCTGGAATTTCACCAGGGGTTAAATGGCCAAAAGGTTGATCCAAAACTATCCGCCGAGAAGCACTATAAGGCACTCGGCCCAATCCTCTTCATGGCAGACCGGCCTTACCGTCTGTATCTAAGCGGTTACGAGTCACAAAATTTGGATACTTTCTACGTGCTGATCGATTTCGATGGCGAGTGGGCGGAATGCTCCGTTCTGATCAGCTCCGTAGGTACCTGTAAACCGGGAGCCGCGTTCAGCAAGCTATCGACTATTCGCATGCCAGCCGGCCTTCCTACACCCACACCGAGGCCATCCAGCCTGGCTTCTCCAAGTAGCCTCCCCGCTGTAACCGCCTCCCCTCCAAATGACCAATCCGAGTTAACTCCGTCGGGACAGTCTGGAGCATCTCAAGCGATGAAATTAAGCCCGGCACAAATCACCGCCGCCCTGCCCCAGTATGACATCTCACTCCAGATAGACCTGCCAGCCCTGGCGTATTATGGCCAGGCCGATATCGCCTATACGAATAACACGGGAGCGGAGCTAGAGAAGATATTTTTACGCCTGCTTCCAAATGGCCAGGATGTCTTTGGAGATGGCTCCCTGATGGTTTCCAAAATTCAGGTCGATGGGAAAACCGTCCGACCGATCTATTCGCGTCAAAATACCGCTCTGGAGGTAAAACTCCCGACGCCCCTCGCACCTGGCGTCACCACTCAGCTTGACCTCCATTTCAACGGAACGGTGCCAAGAGATTATGGGACCAATGACAGCGGATATGGTATTTTCAATTACACAGATGGCGTCCTGGCTCTGGCGGCCTGGTATCCAATGCTAGCCGTGTATGACCAGGATGGCTGGAATCTAGATTTGCCTTCCCCGATTGGGGATTCCGTCTATGCAGAAATGGCCGAGTATTCCGTTGAAGTCCAGGCCCCATCCAACCAGGTCATTGCAGCTACTGGCATAGCGACCAGCCGGACCGAGCAGGATGGTATTTCCACATGGCAGTTTGAAAGCGGACCAGCGAGGGAATTTTTCCTAATCATGAGCCCGGATTTCAAAGTTGCCAGTGAAATGGTCTCTGGCACCCAGGTAAATTCGTATTACCTGAAAGGACATAGCCGTCCAGGTGAGCAAGCGCTGGAGATTGCTGCAGATTCCCTGGAAATCTACAACACAACTTTTGGTGAATACCCTTACACCGAGCTGGATGTAATCGATGCACCGATGAAGAATGCGGCTGGAGTAGAGTTCCCAGGAATCGTCCTGATTGGCGGTTACCTGTATGAACAGCCAGAAAATCCACGCTTCAGCGTCGCGACAGCCCACGAGGTCGCCCACCAATGGTGGTATAACCTGGTTGGAAACGATGTCTTCGAACATCCCTGGCTTGACGAAGCCCTGACCACTTATTCATCACTCTTGTATTACGAGAAGACTGGACAGGAGCAGGGAGTCAGGATCATGACGGAGACCTGGCAGCAAAGTTATGATAAAGTCCTCGGTGATGGCGAAGACCGACCGATCACAGAGAGCCTGGAATATTTCGAGCGACCGGAAAACCAGGCTTTTTATGGCCGGATCGTATACACAAAAGGCGCTTTATTCTTCCAGGCTCTGCGGGCTTTGATTGGCGACCAGGCCTTCTTCGCTGCATTAAAAGATTATTACCAGACCTTCCAGTATCAAATCGCCGAGCCAGAAGACCTGTTAGCCAGGTTCGAAACCTTTTCCGGCCAATCACTGGCTGGGTTCTATGAAGAGTGGTTGTTTTCAACCAGGCCTTGAGGGTGGAGTTTTTTTGAAATTTCGATCCGTACCCATCCTGACCCTGACCTTCACGGGCATCCTGAGCATCTGCTTGCTGGTTGCTTGTTCAAGGCAAACCGGAAGTGGATCGCTGACCACCTGGTCAGAGGCGACTAACACCCCCGAAGCGCCAGTATTCCCAAGCGAGGAAATACTCCCAACGCCAAACGAGCAATTCAGCGCGCCAGACTCAACCGGAGCCAGCGAAACATCCCCCACCGCTATACCCAAGCAGCCAACAGAAGTTGCCCGAATTCCAACCGCGACGGCGACCGCCCCAGTGGAATTGAGGATCGCAGTGATTGGAGATTATGGCAGCGGCGATTCCAATGCTGGTGATGTCGCCCGGTTAGTCTCAAGCTGGAACCCCGACTTTATCCTGACCCTGGGGGACAACAATTATCCCTCGGGAGCAGC
>CAZAGA010000366.1:0-3669 GCA_964484335.1 uncultured Anaerolineaceae bacterium | reverse complement strand
CAGGCGGATTTGCCAGCCGGCTCGAGCGGTTAGGGCGCGCTTACCCGCGCCAGTTTTGGCTGCTTTTCGGCGGTATGTTGATCAGTACGATTGGCTCGAGCATGGTCTGGCCTTTCCTGATGATTTACGTCAGCGAAAAGCTGAAGCTGCCGCTGGCAACGGTGGCCAGCCTGATGACCCTAAATGCCAGCCTGGGACTGGTGGCTTCTTTTATTGCAGGGCCGATAACGGATCGGGTCGGGCGAAAATGGGTGATGGTGATCAGCCTGGTGATGAACGGGCTGGTGTATTTATTCATGGTGCAGGCGAATTCGCTGGCGGGCTTTGCACTGCTGATGAGCATCAGCGGCACGTTCAACCCGCTCTACCGGGTGGGGGTAGATGCGATGATGGCCGACCTGGTGCCGGCAGATCAGCGGCTGGAAGCCTATTCGCTGATGCGGACGAGCCATAACATGGGGATTGCACTCGGCCCGGTGATCGGCGGTTTTGTGGCAACGATCTCGTATTCGATTGCATTTTTTAGCGCAGCGACCGGCCTGATCGCTTTCAGCCTGCTGGTATTTTTCTTTGCCCACGAGACGCTCGACCAGGGGGCGATCCAAGCCCAGCCTGAACGCGAAAAGTTTGGCGGCTATGGCCGAATCCTGCGCGATACGCCGTTTACAAGCTTTGTGGTGGTATTTACCCTGACCCAAATGTGCGCCTCGTTGATCTGGGTGCTGTTGGGGGTGTACGCCAAGCAAAACTACCAGGTGCCGGAGAGCCAGTATGGCTGGATCGCAACGACCAATGCGCTGATGGTGGTCTTCCTGCAGCTATTTGTGACCCGGGTGACTAAGCGTTACCGGCCATTGTTGACATTGGCTGCAGGAACACTGCTGTATGCGATTGGGGTGGGGAGCGTGGCGCTGGGGACGGGCTTCTGGGGATTCTGGACAAGCATGGTGATTCTAACGGTTGGTGAGCTGATTCTCTCGCCAACGGCCACAGCGTATGCCGCCAACCTGGCGCCAGTGGATATGCGCGGCCGGTATATGAGCATATATAGCCTGACATGGGGCGCGGCTTCGGGGATTGCGCCTGTGGCAGGCGGTTTCTTGAATGACAACTTCGGCCCGGTGACGATCTGGTATGGTGGATTCGCGGTGGGGCTGGTCAGCACGCTAGGCTTCCTGATCCTGGCCAGGCGACAGCTTCGTTTGGTCCAGAACCGCCCGGCTAGCCAAGCGACAGGCTGAGTTTCGAGGGTTAGCGGTTATAATCAGACGTGCACAAAACGGGTTGGCACCAATATTTGATGGGCTAAGCCGAACTCCTGCGGTAGAAATTCACCGGCGCCGCTTTAAGAAATGACCGGTAAGGTTCCTGATGAGACAAAATTACTTCGAACCCGGCACAAATCGATGGGTAAAGCCGACCTTCCTGATCTGGGGCGGTCAGGCGCTCTCCCTGGTGGGCAGCCAGTTGGTTCAATTTGCGATCGTCTGGTGGGTGACGCAAACCACCGGATCGGCGACCTTATTGGCGACTGCTTCGCTGGTTGCCTTGCTGCCGCAGATTGTCCTGGGACCGTTCGTCGGCGCCTTGATAGACCGTTGGAACCGGCGCTGGATCATGGTCTTCGCCGATACGATCAGTGCACTAGCGCTGGTAGCGATGGCGTACCTGTTCTGGCGAAATATTGTCTCAGAAAAGGTGATCTGGCCGATCTTTATTGTGATGTTTGTTCGCTCCCTGGCGAATGGCTTCCATGCGCCAGCCATGCAGGCCTCGGTCAGCCTGATGGTGCCCAAGGAACACCTCAGCCGAATCCAGGGCCTGAACCAGGTGATGCTGGGATTCATGGCGATCTTGGGGGCGCCAATGGGAGCCTTGATGGTGGCATTACTGGATATGCATGAGATCATCCTGGTGGATATTGTCACTGCGGTGATCGCGGTCGTTCCGCTGCTGTTCATCATTATCCCACAGCCGACGCGCCCGGCCGGTACGGAGTTGGTAGAAGCCGGGCAAACCGTCTGGCAAGATTTTCGCAGCGGTTTGCGTTATGTATTTAGCTGGCGAGGACTGGTACTGCTGACGCTCATGGCAGCGTTTATCAACTTGCTGTTGACGCCAGCTTCATCACTGCTGCCGATTTTAATTACGAAGGTGTTCAACCGGGGGGCGTTGCAACTGGCCTGGATGCAATCTGCTTTTGGGATTGGCACGATTGTGGGAGGAATCGTTTTAGGGGTATGGGGAGGATTCCGCCGCCGGATTGTGACCTCGCTTTCGGGCTTGATCCTGCTTGGCTTGAGTATGATTTTCATGGGGATGACGCCGGTTGGGATGCTGTTCCTGGCGATTGGAATGGCTTTCATTGTCGGGTTCACTGGCCCAATTGTTGATGGACCGCTGTTTGCGGTGATGCAAGGTACGGTCGAGCCTGGCATGCAAGGCCGGGTGTTCACGCTGGTCAACAGCATTACCGGGGTGATGACGCCGATCGGGCTGCTGATTGCCGGGCCGATCGCAGATACCTTCGGTGTACGAACCTGGTACATAGCTGGCGGGATTGTGACGGCGCTGCTTGGGCTGGTCTCATTTGCTATCCCGGCGATTTTACGGATTGAAGATGGGCATGCCCCGCGCCTGGCGGAAAAAGAAGAGCCGGTGTTATTGACAGGGAATTAAAGCGAGTTTTGAAACCTTTCGGCTTCTCCTGCATCTAAATTTCAGTCTTTACTGAAACCTATCGTTGCGAGGAATATATGCCGATCTTTGAATTTGAATGCCAGGCCTGTGGAACGCCGTTTGAAGAATTGGTTCGTAATGCTGCCGTGGTGGAAGTTGCCTGTCCCAAGTGCGGCAGCCAAAAAGCGCGCAAAAAGATATCCACCTTTGCTTCGAAGGTGTCGGGTAAAAACTCGTTTTCACTGGGGGTCAGTTCTTCGTCGAGTTGCAGCACGGGCAGCACCTGAGGGCTCTAAATCCACCGGCCGTGGGCCGGCTGACTCTGGTCGAGGCTCGTTTTGTTCGGCATGTTATAATCTGCCATTATGACAAAGAGCGAAACGCCTCCCAAAGACACGAGCAACGAAGAAACACCCAGCCGTTTTACTGTAAATATTCTGTTCCTGCCCCTGTTTTTTGTAATTGGCTTACTGGTGGGCTATGCTGTGTGGGGGCGTAGTGCAGTTCAGCGCGCCGACCCGGCCCAAGCCGCCAATCCGGCAGACAGCCAGGCGCAAGAGGTCAAGCGTTACCCGGTAGAGGTCGATGACGATCCAGCCTTGGGTGCTGTTGATGCCCCGATAACAATTATCGAATTCAGCGATTACCAGTGCCCGTTCTGCAAACGCTGGTTTGACCAGGTTTATCACCAACTTTTGGAAACCTACGGCGACCAAATCCGGCTGGTTTATCGTGATTTGCCGCTGACCAATATCCACCCGGAAGCGCAGCCAGCGGCTGAGGCGGCGAACTGCGCAAATGAGCAGGGGGCTTTCTGGAGATTTCACGACCAGTTATTTGAGGCATCTGCCGGGTTGAGTAGCCAGGCCTACCTGACCTATGCCCGCCAGGCAGGACTGGATATGGCGAGCTTTGAGCAGTGCGTGGCTGAGCGCCGCTACCAGGCTGAGGTCGAGGCAGACCTGGCCTATGCGGTGAACCTGGGGGTAA
>CAZAGA010000365.1:0-3677 GCA_964484335.1 uncultured Anaerolineaceae bacterium | reverse complement strand
CGCCTGTTGATCCCATTTTCCTATGTCCTACCCGGCCTGGTAGATTTCTCGGTATCATTTTTACTGCTGGTGATCATGATGCTTTACTACCGGACCACCCCCCAGGTTGAAATCTTGCTCCTGCCATTGGTGCTCCTGCTGGCTTTAATGACGGCCTTAGGTGTCAGCCTGTGGCTCTCTGCGCTGCACGTCCGTTACCGAGATGTTCAATACCTTGTGCCCTTCTTGGTCCAGGTCTGGATGTATGCCACACCGATCATTTACTCTATCCAGGTGATTCCGGAGCGCTGGCGCTGGCTCTACAGCTTGAATCCGATGGTTGGCGTGGTCCAGGTTTTCCGGCGAGTGCTGTTAGGCGACCCAAGTTTTGGTGGAATTAATTGGATCTCGGTCGTGATCGCCGGGGTGATATTTTTGAGCGGCCTGGTCTATTTCCGGGTCACCGAACGAACTTTCGCGGATGTCATTTAGTATGGTCTCACCGGCGATCACGATTTCAAACCTGAGCAAGCGCTACCAGATCGGCATTTTACGCCATGACACCTTGCGCGACCAACTGGCACACAGCTTTTCCAAAGTATTCCGGCACGCGAATGGCAGCAACGCAATTGAGACCCTCACGCCTAAGGATGAATTATGGGCCTTGAAGGATGTCAGTCTATCCATCCAGAATGGAGAGATTGTCGGCATCATCGGAAGAAACGGCGCAGGCAAAAGCACTCTATTAAAAATCATTTCCCGGATCACCGAACCGACCAGCGGGCGGATTGAGCTCTTCGGCCGGATTGGCTCGCTCCTGGAAGTGGGCACTGGCTTCCATCCCGAGCTCACCGGACGAGAGAATATCTTCATGAACGGTGCAATCCTGGGGATGCAACGCAAGGAAATCATCACCAGGTTTGACGAGATTATCGATTTTGCGGAGATTGAAAAGTTTATCGACACCCCCGTCAAGCGCTATTCAAGCGGGATGTATGTCCGCCTGGCGTTTGCAGTGGCAGCCCACCTGGAACCTGAAATCCTGGTCGTTGATGAAGTTCTGGCCGTTGGTGATGCCGCTTTCCAACGGAAATGCTTGGGAAAGATGGGCGATATTGCCTCCCACGGGCGAACCATCCTGTTCGTCAGCCACAATATGTCAGCCATCCAAACTCTATGTACGCGTGGGGTATACTTGGAAGATGGTCGTGTAGCGATGGACGGCGCAATTGACCAGGCCGTCGGATATTACCTGAGCACCCTGGAACAAGCAGCATCCAAGGCCATAACTGACCGGCAGGATCGCAGTGGCGAAGGCAGGGTCCGGCTGGTTGACCTGGACATTTCTTCACCCGGAGAGCTTCACTTACAAACTTTGGCAACCGGACGGCCGGCAAGGTTTGCTTTTAGGGTCAGCGAAATCCGCCCTGGCCTGATCTGCACCTTTACCATCTTTGACCAGAAAGGCCTCCCCGTAAGTATGTTCCGTAGCAGTATGAGCAGCCCACAGGATACCAACGATAGTGGGTTGGATAACACCCTGGTGGTAGATATCGATGAATTACTTTTGTTACCAGGTCAATATCGAATTAACGTTGGTTTACGATTGAATAATGTTCTTCAAGATCGCCTGGAAGGGGCAGCGATCTTTCAGGTTGAACAAGGTCAACTAAGCGGCAGGCCAGTTAGCCCAACCAACCAGTTTGGCAGCGTGGTCATGCCGCATCGCTGGAGACTGCCAAAGACGATCCAGGTGGATTGAACTCGTTGGCAATTATTCCATCGGTTGGAACCAAGCGAAAGGAATTTCTCCCCAATGCCTGCTGAAAAGCCCCTGCTGGTCTATTTCGGCCACCACAAGTGCGCCAGCACCTGGATACACCAGATCGTGGCCCATGTCTGCGCACACCTGAACCTGCGCTACCAGGCTGTTTATAACTCGCAAGCGTTCAATCATGACTTACCGAGTTTTGTCCGGGATAACCAGGTCCAGTTCCTGACTTATGGCAATGCGGATTACCAACATGTTCGACGGTTACACGACTTCGTCGGTTTTCACGTTGTGCGCGATCCGCGTGACCTGCTGGTTTCAGCCTATTTTTCCCATTTATACTCGCATCCAACCGAGAACTGGCCGGCCCTGGCCAAGCATCGCCCGGTCCTCCAGGCGCTTCCCCAAGACGAGGGCTTGCTCCTGGATATGCAATTCAACCGGCGTTTTCTGGACGAGATGGCCTCTTGGGATTATGCCACCCCGAACGTCCTGCAGTACCGGATGGAAGAATTCGTCAAGGAACCCGAGACGAGTTTCCGCAGGGTCTTTTCGGAGATGAGATTGCTGGCTGAAGGCCCCCAGGACCAGGCCGGGCTGCTGGTGAATAAAATTTTTCGCCGGGGTTTACGGCTGGCTGGTAGCCAAAAAGTTCTACATGACTCAAAACTCTCAGAAAAGGCTTTTAAGGTAATTCTGAGCGGCCAGGATTTTAAGAAGAAAACCGGAGGCCGAGAAGCTGGTCAGGAAGATAAAAAGAGCCATTACCGGAAGGGCGTATCGGGAGACTGGGTTAACCATATGAAAGCCGTCCATTTGAAGTATTTTGTTGAGCATTACAACCCGGTCTTGCTGAAACTCGGTTATGAAAGCGACCCGAACTGGGCAGAACCCTATTTGAGGAAATTGGAAGCGAGTGAGCCAGCATGACCCGAATTGTGATTACTGGCCACACCAGCTTTGCCAACCGGGGGAATGAGGCCCTGGTTCGCTCCACCACCCGCTTGCTTGCCGATGAACTGGCCAGGTCAGGTGCTGCCGAAGCGCCTGAATTCACAATATTTTCGCTGACCCCTGAGGATGACCGGAGGATCTACGGCAATACAACACCAGTGATCCATTTTTTGCCGCTAAATTTCAATCCGGCGGTTTACTACCGAAAAGGAAAGATCTGGTACGCGACACAGCGCTATTTGAAGTTGGCCCCGCGCAGTTTTCTACGCATTGACGAAACCAGCTACCAGGCAGTGAAGCATGCAGACTGTTTGCTTGTCAGCGGCGGGGATTTATTGGCGGGTTATGGATTGGACGCAATGCGCCAGCATTCCTTCCTGGCGCTGGCTGCCGCAGCCATGCGCGTGCCAACGATGGTCTTTGCTCATTCTTTCAATCCATATAAAACCGCAGTCGAGCTGGATTTTGCCCGTTTTTTTCTCAACCAGGTGAGCCTGATCACCGTGCGAGAATCCCTGAGCCTGGAATACCTGAAATCGATCGGTATAAAAACTCCGCTCCTGCTGTCTGCCGATCCGGCCTTCTGGCTTGAGCCTGCCAATGAAATGCGCAGCGAGCAAATCCTGGCGAAGGAAGGCATCCCGAGCACTGTCCGGTTAGCCGGTATTTCAGCCAGCACTGGCATGGCGCGTTATGTGGAAGGCGCTTATGAACGATATACCAGCGCTCTAGCGGAGTTGGCTGACCATTTGGGAGAACAGCACGGTTTACATATTCTGATGATTCCGCACGTGATCGGCGAGCGCAGGCTGGGCGGAGACGACCGGGTGGCCTGCCGGGAGGTTATTCAAAAAATGCGCTCGCCTCAATTTGCACATTCGATCGAAGGCGAATATAATGCCCAAGAGTTGAAGGCGCTGATCAGCCGCTGCCAGATTTTCACCGGTTCGCGGATGCACTCGGCCGTGGCGGC
>CAZAGA010000364.1:1443-3677 GCA_964484335.1 uncultured Anaerolineaceae bacterium | reverse complement strand
GCGTTATTGCTGCCCTGGGCCTGGCGGAAGACGAACCAGAACACGCCAGCCAGGACGATGAAGGGCAGGATGTAGCCCAAGGCGGTCACCACGCCCATCCAGGCGCTCGGTGGGCGAATTTCCAGTTTCAACGGCGGGGCCAGCTGCTCGGGGGTCACACCAAGCGCCGTGAGCTGCTCGACCAGGGTGGCGCTGCTGTCGATCGTGGCTGCGCGGGGATCGCCAGCCTCGTCGTAAATCACTTCCAGGTTGGTGTTGTTCTGGATGATGCGCGAGACTTTGCCGGCCTGGATATCGGCCGCAAGCTGGTTGATCGAAAGTGCTTCCTGGAGCGAGGTGCGCGATTGAAAATTGTAAGCCACCATCGAGATGATGGCTACAAATAGTAACAGGTAAATAATCGTCGTGCGGTTCCGTGCTGGGTTCACACTACCTCCAAATATTGTTGAATTAACCCATACTTATCGGATATATTATACCAATCTCTGATCAGCCGGATGGGATTGCAACGGTCGCGAGAAGCATTTCTAACGGCCTTCTTATGTTATTGGTTATAACAAAAAACCGGTTCGGCGATCGCCGAACCGGTTTTTTCGTTTTACCGGGATTTCCAAATCCAGGCGTCGATCTTGCGCAGCAGGCGCAGCAGGATCGAGCGCAGGCGGGCGTACCAGCGGTACGGATACGGGCGCAGCTTACGAATGCCGGGCAGCGGCCCGCTCCATTCGACCACCGCCGAGCCCCAGGTCAGGCCGGCCCCGAAACCGACAAAGGCGATCCGGTCGCCGGGGGCGATCAGCCCCTTCTGGAATGCTTCGACCGTGGCAATCGGGATTGAGGCGGTCGAGGTGTTGCCATAGCGGTCGAGATTGACGAAGCAGCGTTCCATTGGGATATTCAATCCCTTGGCGGCGGCTTCGATAATCCGGAGGTTGGCCTGGTGAGGGATGACCAGCTTGATATCCTCGATCTTCAGTCCGGCTTTGGCTACGGCTTCCTGGGTGGCCTGGGACATCACGCGCGTGGCGAAGCGGAAGACTTCCCGGCCGTTCATCTGGATGAAATGCAGGCCCTCGCGGATCGTGTCCAGGCTGGTTGGATGGGCGCTGCCGCCGGCCGGCACCAGGAGCAGCTCGCCACCCGAACCATCTGAGCGCATCACCCCGGAAAGCACGCCGCCCGGTTCTTCGCTGGCCTGGAGCACAAAAGCGCCAGCTCCGTCTCCAAACAGGATGCAGGTGCTGCGGTCCTGCCAGTTCACCAGGCGCGAGAGGGTTTCTGCGCCGATTACCAGCGCCGAATTGGCTGCTCCGCTGCGGATCGCCTGGGAGGCCATGTTCAGGGCAAAGATAAATCCACTGCAGGCGGCCATCAGGTCGAAGGCGCCGGCGCGAGTCGCTCCAAGCGCGTCCTGCACCAGGCAGGCGGTGGCCGGGAAGAGGTGTTCTGGCGTAGAGGTAGAGACGATAATCAGGTCCAGCGCGCCTGGCGCCAGGTTGGCCATCTGCAGCGCCCGGCGGGCTGCTTCCTGCGCCAGCGAGGCAGTCGTGTCTCCCTTACCAGCAATCCGCCGTTCGCGGATGCCGGTCATATTCACAATCCATTCGTCGCTGGTGTCGACCATTTCGGCCAGCTCGGAATTCTTTAAGATGCGCTCGGGTACAGCCATCCCCCAGCCGGTGACGTGGGCGTGTGGGCTCATTGCCTGCCTCCTTTCAGAGCCGGGGTCGGCTCATGCGTCCGACCAGCGGTTAAGGATAATCACCGCGTTGTGACCGCCGAAGCCAAACGAGTTAGACATCACGGTCTGGATGGCCTGTGGCCGGGCCTGGTTGGGCACGTAATCCAGGTCGCAATCCGGATCTGGATATTCATAGTTGATCGTCGGCGGCAGCAGGTTTTCCTGGAGCGCCCGGACGCACAAGACAGCTTCGATCGCCCCGGCTGCGCCGAGCAGGTGGCCGGTCATCGATTTTGTTGAGGAGATCGGGACCTGGTAGGCATGCTCGCCGAAGACGGTTTTTATCGCCGCGGTCTCGCTTTTATCATTCAGCGGGGTGCTCGTGCCATGGGCGTTGATGTAATCGATCGCCTGGGCCTCCAGCCCGGCTTGGGCCAGGGCCATGCGCATTGCCGCGGCTGCCCCGGCGCCGTTTTCTGCTGGGGCCGAAACGTGGTAGGCGTCGTTGGTCGAGCCGTAGCCGCGGATTTCGGCCAGGATGCGCGCCTGGCGG
>CAZAGA010000364.1:0-1343 GCA_964484335.1 uncultured Anaerolineaceae bacterium | reverse complement strand
CGATCTGGATCGCTGCCAATCGGGCTGATCGCGCCAAGCCCGGTGATGACAACCCGTTGAGGCATGGTATATCTCCTTTAATAACCAGGTTCAGTAAACTGAGCCGCTGTGAAGGGGCATAGCGGATCTTCTTGAAAAATCGGCAAAGCCGATTTTTCAAGAAGATCAAGTGATTGCAACACCTTCCCGGTGGCAGTTAACTTAGCGGTTATAACACTCAGGGAGTGGAATGGAGGCGCAGGAAAATAAAAACCGGTCGGGTTGGAAAACCGGCCGGTTGAGTTGGCAAATACTGGATAGTTCAGGCAGCGGCGTGCAGGCCTTCCAAAAACTGGCGGACATGCAGCCGGTCGTGGCTGGCGATGATCTTAACCATCTCGGCCAGGTCGGTGCGGCCGAAGATCGAATGCCGGGCAGTGCGCTGCCAGGCTTCAGGATCGAGCGAGTCAAGCAGCCCCAGTAGCTCAATCCGGGTGGCGTTGAAGCTGTGCAAGGCTTTCGGGCCATCCTGGAAATGGTAGCTACGTTCGCTGTTCCAGGCATCGGTATCCTGGCCGGCCAGGAATGGATTTTCTTCTTCCAAGATCTTTTTCAGCCGGGGCAGGTTAACCTCTCGGTCGACATCGCGCAGGTGGCAGATCACCTCGGCCAGGCACCACTCTCCCGGCTGTGGGTGGCAGGTCCATTGCTCGGGAGCCAGGGAGCGGCTCAGAGTGTCCAGCGCAGCCGGGGTTGAATACAGGATGGCCAGCAAGCCGGCTGGGTCGTACGGATCTGGTGCTGGTAGGTCTCCAGCTACCTGGTCAAGCCAGGTCAGCAGGTCGCCCAATTGGCCGCTCTGGTGCGGCATGCGCAGGGTCTTTGGGGTTGATCCACCGCTGTGAGTGATCCAAAAGGTAGCCAGACCGAGCTGGTCGGCAGGCAGGATATCCATCTCAAAGTCATTGCCGACCATCACCACCGGTCCATCCGGCCAGCCCATCTGGGCCAGGAACTCGGCAAAGTAGGCCGGGTGCGGTTTTCCGAAGTGAAAAGTTTCGATCGCCGGAACCAGCGCATATGGGTAACGTTCGACCGGCAGACCGGCCCATGCCAGGCGCTGTTGGATGGCGGTCAACGGGAAGAAGGGGTTGGTGGCGATTGCCACCCGGTAGCCACGTTGAAAGGCAGTCTCGATGAACGATACCACGCCGTCCACCGGGCGGGTGACTGATTTGATTATTGGGAAGATGCTGCGGTAGAACTCATCTTCGCAGGGCAGGAAAGTTAAAGGGTCGGTTTCGAGCAGGGGATAAAAGGCCTGGTTGAAACTTTGGCGCAGGGTCTGGTCGGGTCGGGGATGT
>CAZAGA010000363.1:0-3689 GCA_964484335.1 uncultured Anaerolineaceae bacterium | reverse complement strand
CCGTCCAGATGTACGACAGGTGATTCATTACTCGCTGCCCGGTTCATTGGAGGCCTATTATCAAGAAGCCGGGCGAGCCGGGCGAGACGGGCTGCCTGCCAGGGCTGTATTGTTGTATGCGCCAGAAGACCGTGCTTTGCAAGAATGGTTTATCGAAAACAGTGTTATTACCATAAAAGATTTGCAGCTACTTCTCAAGGCTTTACAACCTGCCAGCGCCAAACAGCAAGCGATTACCCCAGATGATCTTTCTCGTTCGACAGGTTTGCAAGAAGTGAAAGTGCGAGTTGGATTGTCTGAGTTAGAACGCGCCGGTATATTGGAACATCTGGGCGATGAAGGAATGCGGATGTCGATAAAACTTCATGCCTGGAAAAATTTGGAAATCCAGGCTGTTACAGATAGGCTCCAACAGCATCAAGCGCATCGCAAAACCCAATTGAACCGTATGATCGTTTATGCCGAGAGCAATACCTGTCGCCGGGTTATTCTTCTCAAGCATTTTGGCGATATGGGGCCTGCGGAAGCAGAAATTTGCTGCGATAACTGCCAGGCGCACCAGCCTATTCTTCCTGTAATAACGCCAACACAAACGCTGAAGCAATCAGAGCGAGTTGCCCTGATTGTATTAGATACTGTACGCCGGCTGCCACGTGGCGTAGGGAAAGAAAAAATAGTCCAAATCCTCAAAGGCTCAAGAGCGAAAGAAATCATGCAGTTTGGATATGATAAAACCACTTATTATGGCAGGCTGGTTGTTTGTTCATCGGCCGAGTTAAGACAAGTGGTTGACCAATTGATCGAGAAGAGATATCTCAAAGTGATTGGCGGCGAGTATCCGGTTGTAGGTTTAACGCCCCAGGGTGAAGCAGCCATTCGAGATAAAGCTGCAATTGATTTGAAACTTTCATGCCAGATTGACAGCCAGGACATTGAACGCAAAAAAGCAGAGCTTCAGGCTGGCGGAACTTTAGAATTTACAGCCCAACTTTTGTCTGATGGGTTGACCATCGAGCAAATTACGGCACAGCGTGGGTTGACGCCGATGACCATCTACGGTCATGCTGCAAATCTGATCGCTGCTGGTCGAGTAAAGGTTGATGCTGTTGTCCCGAACGATGTGCGGCAGAAAATTGAAGCTGCCATTTGTCAGGTAGGATCAGTAGAATATCTATATCCAATCAAGGAGTTGTTGCCTGATGAGATTGACTACAAGGTTATTCGCTGCGTAGTTGAAGATTGGAAACGTAGGCAAACACTGGCTGCTGACGGTATAACTCAAGAGGCTCAGCCAGCGCCTTATAATGCCAAAGGCCAATTGGAGAAAATCTCGGTTATCATTCTTGATTGCGTTCGTGCAATTCCAGGTAAGTTACCACGCAGCGGTGTAGCCAAATTGCTTGTTGGGTCGGGTTCTGAGCGGGTCCGAGACTTCCACCACCATCCTTTCTATAACCGGCTGGGGGGTCACAGTCAGTCTGAGATATTGCATGAAGTAGATCAGTTACTAGTCAATGGTTTTATGAAGAAAGATGAGAATGGACATTTAGTACCTGGAAACAGCGGGAAGGCTATTCAGATCACTACGCAGAGCTTGCCTAAGCCTTCGATCCAGCATATTGTGGCTTTAGGAGATAGCAGATCAGCTTTGGCAGTTTCAGAACTTGTTATTTATCTACAGAGTCAGGATGGCAATATCCGTCGATTAGCCGCATCTGCTTTGGGGAAAATAGCCGATAAACAAGCAACAACCCATCTTATGGAGTTGCTCTCACGAGAAGATCAACCCCAGGTGCGTCAGTATACAGTGAAAGCATTGAGCAAAATTGGGGATACATCAGCTAAGTCCATGTTAGAAGCCATTGCGCAAGACGACCAAGAAAAAGAGTACACCCGAGAAGCTGCCAGAGATGCTATAAAAAGATTATCTTCATCAGAAGAAAAGATACGAAGATCTTCTGTGGGTATGGATCGACCTTACCCGGCTACTCCACCTGAAGACCCGGTCGCTGCATTTCTATCTCATTCGCATCCTCGCCCTTTAACGGGTCCTTGGCAGGTGGGTTGGGCGTTAGGCTTTCACAGCCAGTTTGCAGGGGCAGATTGGAATCGCAGTAAAATCGGAGAACTGGCTTATCGTCTGAAGTATCAGTGCGATATATCCGTGCTTCCTGAATTGGTTGAGCAGGCTGTAGCATTGGTTGCAGATCGCCCTGAACTGGCTGAAGTAGATGCCATTGTCCCTGTGCCGCCATCTAAATTGCGCCCAAATGATCCGGTCAGCAGCTTTGCCAAAGCTCTGGCTCAACAGTTGAATTTAGCCTTTTTGCCTGTTCTGACTAAATCTAGACAAACTCTCCCTCAAAAAGAGATGCATACATTGGCGCAAAAACGCGCCAACATTTCAGGAGCTTTTGATTTACAATCTCCCATTCGCGGCAAGCGGTTGTTAGTTGTTGATGATCTATTTGATTCTGGCGCTACTCTCGAAGAAATCACCCGCCTGCTACAACATACTGGGGCAACCCAGGTCAATGTTCTAACACTGACCCGAACAATTCATTCAGATGCATAAAGGTTACTTCCTTGCTTTCGCTTGACTCGCAGGTATTGTTATTACTCTGTTCACATCTTGGTTTGGGGAAGGATTCCGATCTTGCTCCATTGACCTTGCGCGAATGGAACCCGCTAGCGCGTAAAATCCAGGCATCTACGTTCAAACGCCCTGAAGCGTTGTTAGGACGAACTGCTGGAGAAATCAAAAGTCAGCTTGAACTTGCTGATCAAGAAATGCACCGTTTGATTGAACTGCTGGCGCGCAGCGAGAGACTGGATATCGAACTCAGGCGGCTTACATCATTAGGCATTCAGGCAATTACTCGCGTCGATACCGATTACCCCCAAGTCTATCGGCAGCGATTGAAAGAATCGGCTCCAGTTGTACTATTCTATACTGGAGAACCCGCTCTATTAGGTCAGCCTGGTATTGCAGTGGTAGGTTCGCGCGATTTGGACCAGGCTGGGCAAGAATGCGCCACTTTCGTTGGAAATGCTTGTGGTTTATCTGGGCTGGTGTTATATTCTGGAGGCGCAAAGGGCGTGGATACACTCAGTATGAATGCTGCACTGGATGCGCGTGGCTCAGCAGTGGGCATTCTGGCTCACAGTCTGGAAAAGGCAATCCGCCCTCCTGATATTCAACGTGCTCTAAAGCGTGGCGATCTTTGCCTGGCAACCCCCTACTCGCCCAATGCTGGCTTTTCTGTGGGCGCTGCGATGGGGCGTAACCGTTTGATCTACTGCCTAGCCAATTATGCCATTGTGGTAGCCAGCGATGCCGAAAAGGGCGGCACCTGGGCCGGCGCGACCGAAGCGCTAAAAAACGGTTGGGTTCCTGTTTTTGTTTTGGATCATGCTGCAATGCCAGATGGGAACCGCATGCTCCTACAAAAGGGTGGAGTAGCATTTCCCCATCCTTTCCCAGAACACTACAGCAAATTACCGGAGTGGTTACAAGAGCACAGCGCATCTCATAAAACTCAGGCTACCCAGCTTGGTCTATTTTAAAGCGGGAATCTTCAAAAACTGGTAAACGCCCTTTCACAAATAAGACCCATTAACGTCCGGTACCCCTGTGGGGGCACAGAAAGAAAAGATCGCCGGGTAACACTGGCGGTTTTTATCTTAAT
>CAZAGA010000362.1:0-3697 GCA_964484335.1 uncultured Anaerolineaceae bacterium | reverse complement strand
CGCCAAATCATGAACCGGGCAGTTGAGACGGCCGGGGCGGCAAACTTCACGACTCGTTTCGATGATCAGAATTACCTGCTGCTGGGTTCCAACCGGCGCACGGATGCGATCCTATTGGATGCAATGATCACTAACCAGCCAGACAGTGACTTGATCCCCAAGCTGGTCAATGGGCTGCTGGCGCAGCGCACTAAAGGTCGCTGGCTGAATACTCAGGAAAATGTCTTCGTCCTGCTAGCTCTGGATCATTACTTCAATGTCTTTGAAGCGCAGCAGCCCGATTTTGTGGCGCGGATCTGGCTGGGCGAAACCTACGCCGGTGAGCAGGCTTTTCGCGGGCGAACGACGGAACGTTACGAGACCGATATCCCAATGTCCTACCTGGTCCAGCAGAATGGGGGACAGGTTCAGAATTTGATCCTGACCAAAGAAGGGCCGGGAAGGCTATATTACCGGCTGGGCCTGCGCTACGCCCCAACAAATTTCCAGCTCGATCCATTGGATATGGGGTTCGTGGTTCAGCGGCGATATGAAGCAGTGGATAACCCGGAAGATGTCACCCAGGATGAAAATGGGGTCTGGCAGATCAAGGCGGGCTCGCGGGTGAGGGTGCGGCTGACGATGGTTGCCGATAACCGGCGCTATCACGTGGCGCTGGCTGATCCGCTGCCGGCTGGCCTTGAAATTATCAACCCGTCTTTGGCGGTTTCGAGCGAGCCGCCGCCCGACCCGACTACTGCTGAGGCGCGCTATGGCTGGTGGTGGTGGGGCCCCTGGTACGAGCACCAGAACCTGCGCGATGAACGAGCTGAAGCTTTTACCAGCCTGCTGTGGGATGGTGTGTATGAGTATTCCTACATCACCCGGGCGACCACTCCTGGGACGTTTATCGTCCCGCCTGCCAAGGCGGAAGAAATGTACTCCCCCGAGGTGTTTGGGCGCAGCGGCAGCGATGTAGTTGTGATCAAATAGACGGCTTTTCATTAAGCTAGAAGAGTTTTGCCAACTGCCAATCCAGATTAAAATACAGATTGGTATGTTGGCGCGTCTTTCAAAATCATTCTCGATCCTGACTCCTACCCTGCGTTGGTTCCTGCTCGGTATGGTCCTGGCGAATATTGCCGGGGCGATGCTGTATTCGTACCTGGCGCTCTACTTGCAGAGCCTGGGCGCCAGCATCGGCCAGGTAGGTCTGGTGTTCTCGCTGGCTTCGATCGTTCCCCTGGCGCTGCAGGTTTTTGGCGGCTGGTTATCCGATACAATTGGCCGGCTGCGGGCGATCGCCATCGGCAGCGCGATCGCATCATTCGGTTACTTGCTGTTTGTGATTGCGCCGAGCTGGCAGTGGGCGCTGGCAGCCCTGGTTTTGGAATATATTTCTGGCACGACAGTCGGGCCGAGTTACTCGGCGTTTATTGCCGACCAGTCCGAAGATCGCGTGCGCGGCCGGATTTTTGGCCTTAGCAATGGGATTTTTCTGGTAATCGGTGTGATTGGGCCGCCGCTGGCTGGGTTGCTGATCGACTGGCGCGATTACCGCTTTATGCTGGCTGTGACCGGGGTTATTTATTGGGTTGCTACAGCCTTGCGGATCTGGATGGCACGCGCCGAGCGCTTCACTGCCTCCCGGCCGGTTGAGGTCCAGCCGGTCCGCTTGCAAAATTTTGGCCGCCAGCTTGGGGCGATTCTGGGATTGATGTTTGCTGGTGGGATCCTGACCTGGATCCTGGTGCTGGATGGTATTAGTGATGTATCGGCGCGTTTATCCGAAGAGCTCCAGCCGCTGTTTTTATCAGAAGTGGGCAGTTTGGGGGTGGTGCAGATCGGCTTGCTGCGCTCGGTCCTGTTTTTCACGATGATGGTCGCCACCCCACCAGCGGGGTGGCTATCGGACCGGATTGGCGAACATCGCACGATTGCACTGGGTTTCCTGGTTGCTGCGGTTGGCTTGGGTGCTTTCATCCTGGCGCGCGACCTGCCTGGTTTTGCCCTGGCTGGGATTCTGTCCGGGCTGGGTTCAGGCCTGGTCAACCCCGCTTATAGTGCTTTAACAAGCAAAGCAGTCCCGCCGGAAAACCGCGGCCTGGCATTTGGCTTTTTTCACTCGAGCATCAGCCTGCTCTCCCTACCAGCGCCTTGGCTGGGGGCGCGATTATGGGAAAACTATAACCCGCGACTGCCGTTTGGGATCACAGCTTTGGCGATGGCTGTTTCAGCCTTCCTGGCCTTCCTGAAACTGCGCCTCCGGCGCGAGGAAGACCAGCAGCGAACGACTACTTAGCCTTTGGGAAAGAGCCAGATTTCCGCTTTCTCTGGCTGTACCGTCCCGTTGACCACCTTTAGCAGAGACTCACTGATCTGTTCTAATTCAACCTCATTGCGTGCCAGGAGGGCGAAATCTTCCAGCGCTTTCTGGGCGTCATATTTCTTGCGGTAGAAACGGCGGTCGATGCCGTTCTGGAAGCGTTTCCGAAGCGGATTGAACAGGGCGGCAATCGCCAGGGTGGAGATGATAATACTAATCGGCGACTGTTGCCCGCTGATTGCCTGGAAAATCCATTGGAGCAAGGTCACCCCTCCCAAAAACACCACTGCCAGGGTGGCAGTCAAGAGACCATAAACCAGGGTACGGCGGATGATAACGTCGATATCGTACAGGCGGTAGCGGGTGATGGCGATGCCGACAGCCAGATAAAAAGGCAGGATTGCTAGGCTGCCCAGTGCGCCGGCGAGCTCACCTTCAGTGTCCAAAAGCAGGAGAAATGCGACCCAAACGAAGGCATAACAGACCGAGCCGACCACAAACCAGAGGATTTGGGCGCGGAGAAGCTGTCTAGCCATGCGAAAGCGTTGGATAATGGACAGGATGGATAGGAGGGACATTGCTATGATGGAGAAGAAACCGACCATCTGTAGCAGTCCAAGGATCGGATTTAGACCCGCGGGAAGAAATCCAATCGGATTCGTGATCGTTGGCGCTCCGGAGACAACGCCTTGGACCTCTGTCCAGGGAACCTGCTCTGAAAATAATTGCAAAGTCATTAAAACCAATGCGGCCACTGCCCACAGAAGAAGCCATTTCCAGCGAGGAGAAGGCGGCTGCCCATCCGGAAACCAAAGGATTAAGAGCATGAAGGAGATCAGGCGAATTATGGCGGCTGTTTCGCTGAACAGCAGCATCACGAACAGCGGGTCGGAATAACCAGCCGGTAAGGCGCTGTTTGCCTGGTATTTAAAAGCGAAAGCCAGGCTGAAGAAAGCATTCGCCAGGCCATAGATCAGCCATAGCCAGCCAATGCGGTTGTGGGGTTGGCGTTTTAAAATCACCAAACCAAGAATGGGCGCTCCAAGGCCGGTGATCGCGCCGCCCAGGATCTCCGAATATCGTCCATCCTTTCCAGCCTGGCTAAGCAAGATAAGGCAGGTTGAGAAAATCAGGATTCCCAGGCTGAGTAGGGCGTGGAGCCAGGCGAGAGGTAGGATATTTTTTTGTTTCTGCAATGGCCCACCGTCTATTGGTTTCGGAGAACAAGTTTGTGAAGGGTTGATAGATTTTACCAGTCAGCCTGGACTATTTACCCTGCAGTGGTTTGGCCGTCAGGGCGAAAGCCATCGCGTCGCAGGTATCATAGATCTTTTGAAAAACCAGTTGTTTTGGGTTTGAATCGCTGGCTGCTGTGATCGCGTAGGTATACCG
>CAZAGA010000361.1:0-3728 GCA_964484335.1 uncultured Anaerolineaceae bacterium | reverse complement strand
CGGCGATGGCGATTGGACTGGCACGCGGCGCTATTTGATCACGAAGGATGACAACCTGAACCGGGTCGGCTCGAAGGTAGTGCAAGACCTGGGCGAAGCGAATATGTCCGATGGACAAACGCTGGTGGATTTCGTCACCTGGGGCATCCAAAACTACCCGGCTGATAAATATGTCTTGATTCTGTCGGATCACGGGATGGGCTGGCCGGGTGGCTGGAGCGATCCGACTTCGAAGAGCCGCGGCGACAGCCGAATTCCGTTGGCCGCCCGCCTGGGCGATGAGCTTTATCTGAACGAGCTGGATACCGCCCTGGCGGAAATTCGCTCGCAAACCGGGCTGGACCAGTTCGAGATGATCGGGATGGATGCCTGCCTGATGGGCCAGCTGGAAGTCTTCACCGCCCTGGCGCCCCACGCTCGTTATGCGGTGGCCTCGCAGGAAGTCGAGCCAGCCCTGGGCTGGGCTTACACCGGCTTTCTGCAGGCTTTGAATGAAAACCCTCAGATGGACGGTGGGCAGCTCGGAAAATTGATTGTCGGCAGTTATATTGAAGAAGACCAGCGCATCCTCGATCCAGGAGCGCGCTCCGATTTTCTGAGCCAAAACAGCCCGGTGGGCGGCCTGTTCGGCCGGCCAAGCGATATCCCACCCAAGCAGCTCGCCCGCCAGATCGGCCAATCGAGCACACTGACCGCAGTGGACCTATCCCAGATTGGTGCGGTGAACCAGCGCCTGAACCAACTGGCCTTCGTCTTCCAAAGCGCCAAGCAGCAGATCCTGGCCGGCAGCCGTACCTATGCGCAGAACTTTACCAGCATTTTTGGCAGCGAAGTGCCGCCCTCTTACATCGACCTGGGCAACTTCCTGCAGATCGTCAAGCAGAAGACCAGCGACGCCCAGGTCAACCAGGCTGCCGATGCCCTGCTAGCCGCGCTGAACCAGGCGGTGATTGCGGAGAAGCATGGCCCGAAGAAACCCGGCGCAACTGGGGTGGCAATCTACTTCCCCAACTCACAGCTCTACCAGAACCCGGTCACCGGAGCAGTTTCCTATACAGCCATCGCGGACCGCTTTGCGAGTGAATCGCTATGGGATGATTTCCTGGCCTTCCATTACACCGGGCAAAGGTTCGAGGCTGCCAGGGTTGGAGCAGCGGTGCCGTCCAGCGGGAGCACAGTGCGCGCGCCAGGCTCGGGGGCAATTCAGGTCTCCACCCTGTCGCTTTCGGCGACCGAGACCGCGCCAGGCGAATCGATCAAGCTCAGCGTCGATATCAGCGGCGAAAATATCGGCTACATCTATCTGTTCGCTGGTTTTTACGATGCCCAAAGCAACTCGGTGTTCATCGCCGACCAGGATTACCTCGAGAGTGGCGAGACGCGCGAAGCCAACGGGGTTTATTACCCGGAATGGGGCGAAGGTGATTTCAGCTTGACTTTTGATTGGGAGCCGGTGGTGTTTGCGATCAATGATGGGACCAACCGGGTTACCGCCTTGTTCCGTCCGGAGAGCTTCGGTGAGAGCTTCGAGCAGGCCATCTACACAGTAGACGGAATGTACACTTTCGCCGATAGCGGCGAACAGCGCGCCGCCCGGTTATTCTTCTCCAATGGCGTGCTGCGCCAGGTGTATGGCTTCACCGAAAGCGACGGCAGCGGCGCGCCGCGCGAGATCACCCCAACCTCCGGGGATACCTTCACCGTGACCGAAAGCTGGCTCGACCTGGATCAGAACGGACAGGTGACCCAGCGCGCTACCCAGGCCGGCGGTACACTGACCTTCGGCAGCCAGATGTTCACCTGGGAGGCGCTCGACGCCGCGGCGGGTGAATATATTGTCGGCTTCATCGTCGAGGACCTGGACGGTAACCAACAGCAAGCGTTGAGGAAGATCACCGTACGATAAACATATGGAACGGGACTTTATTAAACACAAGAGCACCCGGGCTTTGCCCGGGTGCTCTTGTGTTTAATAAAAGGTAGCTTGTCTACGACACGCGGCGCGGGCGCAGCTCATGATCGAGGCGCTGCCCTTCACGGGCAACAATCTCGGGGATGGCGTCGATATCGCTTTCCTGGGTGCGGAAGTTGACGATGCACGCCCGCAGCAAGAAGACCTCCGACGCGCCGCCTGGAGAAGGCAGCAGCGCGTTGCTGATATATATTTCACCGCCGGTCTGCAAGCGGGCCAGCAGGTCGCTGTTCAGGCGGTTCAAGTAACTTTCCACCTGCTGGTTCTTCAGCAGAGCCGCCTCGGTGGCCGGATCGAGCGGAATTTCCGGGTCATTCGGGGTCTCCGGATAGACCGTGAAGGGCTGTAAATCGAGCGGGACATAGCGGAAGGTGGCGATACTCAGGTTTTGGGTATAAGCCTGCAGCTCAGGGTGGGCCTCGACACGCTGGTACAGCCGGTGAGCGAGGGCGATATCACCCGCGATCATCGCCTGGTAACCCTCCCGGCCAGCCTGCTGCAGGCTGAGCCAAACTTTCAAGGCCCGGAAGCCGCGCGAGTTCTGCGGGCCATACTGGTAATAATTGAGCGGCTCTTCGCCTTCGGTGACCGGGAAGCGGTAATACGGCGGGTGGTAGGTAAAGGTATCGCGCAGCAGGCTGGCATCCCTCACCAGGGCACAGCCGGCTTCGAGCGGTTGGTAGAGCCATTTGTGCGGGTCGAGGGCCAGCGAATCGGCCTGGTGCAAGGCGCGCAACTCGCCCGGCCCATCTGGTAGCAGCGCAGCAAAAGCTCCATAAGCGCCGTCGACGTGGAACCACAGGTCCTCCTCCCGGCACAGGGCAGCCAGGTCAAAGAGTGGATCGATCGCTCCGCTGGCTGTCGTACCGGCATTGCCAATCACCGCCAGCGGCAGGTCGCCCATCTGGCGATCAATCCGGATCGCCCGGCGCAGCGCGCCGAGCTGGATACGCTGGTGGGCGTCGCTGGGGATCCGGCGGATCGAGCTCGCCCCCAGGCCGAACATATCGGCAGCCTTCTCAATCCAGGCATGCGTCTGGTCTGAAGCGTACAGGCGCAGCGCCTGGCAATCGCCAGCCAGCAGGCCTTTGGCGCGCACGTCCCATGGCGTCTTGGCTTTGCGCGCCGCCAGCAAGCCGATGTAATTCGCCATGCTGCCGCCGCTGACCAGCAAGCCGCCGCAGTCAAGTGGATATCCGACCAGCTCAGCGATCCAACGCACCACCTGGGCTTCGATCTCGCTGGCCATTGCCGAACGCCACCACGAGCTGACATTCGGATCAACGGTTGCTGCCAGCAGGTCGGCCAGGGCACCGATCGGCGCCGGGCTGCCGATGATATAGGCCAGGTGGCGGGGGTGCCCGGATAGCAAGGAATGCTCGAGCAACAGGCTGGTTGCTTCGGAGAGCAGGCCCGCCGGGTCACGCCCCTGCTCAGGTAGGGGTCGCTGCCCGAGGGCGGCCAGGATTTCTGGACGTCCTTCTCCAGGCGTAACTAGCAGGTCGGGCAGCTCGGCCAGGAAATCGGCAATCCGCTCTACCAGGGCGTGGCCCAGCTGGCGGAACTGATCAGGAGTGAGGTCTAAGGGCGATTGGCGCATCGGGTTTTACTCACTCGCCTTACAACCCAAGGCGGTACAGATCGGCACAAACTCGGGGAAGGACTCGGAAATAATTTCGGCGCCGGCAATGGTGACCGGGTCCTGGGCAGCCAGGCCAGCCAGGGCCAGCGACATCGCCAGGCGATGATCGCCGTG
>CAZAGA010000360.1:0-3739 GCA_964484335.1 uncultured Anaerolineaceae bacterium | reverse complement strand
CACTCCCCACAGGTCAGGCAGTGCCGGTCGATCACCGGCTCGCCCAACCAGGCATGCCGGCGGACATCAATGTTGATCGGACAATTAAACGAACAGATCCCGCACTGCACACAGCGGGCAGGGTCGGGCACGACCTGCCCGGCCGCCAGGGCCTGGCGGCGGGCAGTCTCTTGTCGAAACAGATCCTTCAGCTTCAATCTTCTTGTCCGGTCGGGTGGCACTCCAGGCAGCGTCCCTCGAAATCGGAGATCCCTTCTTCGGTGTGTTTTTTGCTGATCTCGGCCTGGTTGTGGCACTTATAGCAATTGACCGAGGTCTTGCTGCCCTCGTGGCAGTCGGCGCAATCGCCGCTGGCATTGCCATGATTCATCGGAAAACGGTGCCCCGATACGTTGATTTTACCCCAATCGCCTGGGGTATGGCATTGCGAGCACTGCCCGCTCCAATGTCCGCCCGGGGCGTCGCCGCTGTGGCAGCTTTGGCAGTCGTTCAGACCCTGGTGGCTGAAACTGGCGCCTTTCCAGGTGCTGGTGCTGTGGCACTGCGAGCACTGCCCGCTGTAATGGTTGGCCGGTTTATCATTGTTATGGCAGCTCTGGCAGTCGGCCAACCCGCTGTGGGTGAAGGTTGCGCCTTTCCAGCTCGAGGTGCTATGGCATTGTGAGCACTGCCCACTGAAGTGGTTGGCCGGGCGGTCGTCGCTGTGGCAGCTCTGGCAATTGCTCGCCCCGGCGGCCTGATGATTGAAGCGCGCCGGCAGCCAGCCCCCGGTATTATGACAGGCCGAGCATTGCCCGCCGAAGTGGTTGGCCGGGCGGTCCTCAGTGTGGCAGCTCTGGCAGTTGCTTGCCCCGGCTGCCTGGTGGTTGAAGGTCGCTGGCAGCCATTTCACCGGCCGGTGGCAAGCCGAGCATTGGGCGGTGTAATGGTTCGCGGGCTGGTCGTCGTAATGGCAGGCCCGGCAATCAGTCGCCCGGGCAGCCGAATGGTTGAAATTGGCTGGTTTCCAGCGCCACTGCTCCGGCGGGATGGTCGTGATATGGCAGGCCGAGCACTGCCCGGGATAATGGTTCACCGGGCGGTGCTTCAGGTGGCAGCCCTGGCAGTCGGTTGCCAGGGGCATTGAATGGCTGAAATCCGCCTCTTGCCAGGTGGTCGAGACATGGCAATTCTCGCACAACCCTGGGTAATGCTCTTGCGGCGTTGCCTCCGAGTGGCAATCGCTGCAGGTGGATGGGGTGCCAGAGTAGGCTTCGGCGTGGCAGCTCTGGCAGACCAGCTCGGCGTGCTTGCCATACAGTGGGAAAAACTCGTGCTGGGCACCGCCGCTGCCTGGCGGGAAAGCCACCACCGCGGTCACCGGTTCGTCGCGCCCGGGTGGGCGGGTCGGGGTCGGCTGCAGGCTGGCCAGGCTCGCCGGGCTGGTTTCGCCCGGCGGCGGAGCGCCGGTAAACCCTCCGACCATATTCTCCAGCGCCAGGGTCTTAGCTTGCACTGCGCTGAACAACGCCGCGGCCGGTTGGCCCTCCTGGGCGGCGCTCAAACCGGGCAAGAGCGCTTCGATTTTCACCAACTGGTTCGCCAGGCGAGTTTTCAAACTCGTCAATCCCTCTGCCGGCGCGGCGGCGATCGTCTCGACCGCCTGGTCGAGCGCCAGGCTGAGCGCATCCAGCCCGTTCGCCTCCGCAGGTCCTCCAGCCAACTCGGCCAGGTCATCCGCCCGCCGTTCGAGTAAATCCAGCGCGTAGCTGGCGCGCGCCTGGGGTGTGTTTGCCAGGCTGGCACGCTGTTGCTCGGCAAAGCGCTGGAGCGGGTAAAGTGGCGAGCCGGGTTGGAACGGCCCGCTTTGCGCCAGGACATATCCGGCGCCGCCGGCCAGCAGCGCCAGGGCTGCCAGGATGGGTACTGCCGCTATGAAAAATCTCCGCATTCGATGTACTCCCTTACCATTTGATGTTGAGGCTCATTCGTCTGCCTCCCGGCCATCCGGGTGACATTTGGCGCAATCCGCCAGCTCGGCGCTCGAGATGTTTTCCTCGCGGTGCTTGGCGGCGATCTCGCCCGGGTCGTGCTCGTGGCAGCCGTAACAGGTGTAGCTGACGTAATTGGCCGGGTGGCAGGTCTGGCAGGCCACGTTGCCCTGCTCGCCGTGATTCAGCGGGAAGCGGTGGTTGCGCAGCTCGGCCGGGCTCCAGGCGCTGGTCAGGTGGCAATCCTGGCAGTTCAACCCGAAGAACCCGGCGTGGATCTCTGGCTCGGCGTGGCAGTCGGCGCATTGCTGGCCGATCCCGCTAAATTTCCGCTCGGCGTGACAACCCTGGCAGGCCAGGGTGGCATGCGCGCCGTCTAATATGAAGACCTTGGCGTGGTTGAAATCGGAAAAACGGTCCACGCCATCATGGCAGGCCAGGCACTGCTCGCCAAACAGGGCCTGGTGCGGGTCGATAAACGGCTGGCCGTTCTGCAGCGCATGGCACTCCCGGCAGGCCGGCAGAGTATCGGCTTCCATCGATCCGCGGTGGCAGTCCTGGCAGGTCAGTGGCTGGCCGTCCGCTTGCTGCGGGTGGCGCGCCAGGCTGAAACCGGCGCTCGTGGCGTGCTCGAATGTCCGGCCGTCCCAGGCCGCCGGCGACCAGCCCGTTGGGTTGTGGCAGTCGCCGCAGGCGTTGGCGAACAGCCCGCGGTGCAGGTCGGGCTCGCTATGGCAGGCCTGGCATTCGCCCGGCAAGCCGGCAAAGACCCGCTCCTGGTGGCAGTCGTTGCAAGCTGTCGTGCGATGCTTTCCTTCCAGCGGAAAATCGGTTTTGCTGTGGTCGAAATTCGCCATCCGGTCGCGCCCATCGTGGCAGGCCAGGCAGTCCGGCCCGTAATCCAGGCTGTGCTGGAGCATAAAGGCCGCATCCCGGGCAGCGTGGCAGTCGCTGCAGCTTCCTAGGTCGAGCTTAAAAGCAGCCTCGACAGCATGGCAGGCCTGGCATTCCATCGGCCGGGCCTGGTAGTCATAGGCGTGCCAGGCCAGGCTGAAGCCGGTCAGGCTATGATCAAAGCGTTCCAGTCCGGGTTGGAGCAGGTTGGCGCTGCGCCCCTGGTGGTCCTGGTGGCAGGCCGCACAGTGCAAAGCCGCCTCCACCAGGCTATGCGTCCCCTGGCCGAGCTGTTTCTCCACCGCTACCTGGCGATGGCATTCCAGGCAGAGCGTATCTTGCTCGGCTTGCAGCGGCGCGTGGCAGCGCCAGCACTGGCGCTCGAACTCGGCGTGCGAATTGAAGCCCTCGTACTGCCGGCCGGCTCGGGCCTGGCTTGCCAGCTTACCGGGACTGAAGGCCGCCAGCCCGCTGATCACCAGGCCGGTGAATAGCAGGCCGGTCAGCAACCAGCCCGGAATGGATCGAAGTGGATGAGTCCTTTTCATAATTTCGCTTGAGAAACATTGTATTACAATTAAGACGGATTAATCAAACAAATGTGACGCAATTGGAGGGGCAATGTCAGAGAAATCAACCAACTCGCAAGCCCTGCTGGTCATCGACGTCCAGATCGGGCTGTTTGAAAAATCCACCCCGCTCTACCAGGCTGAGAAAATGCTCCCCCGCTGGGAGGGGCTGATCGCCGCCGCCCGCCAGGCCGGGGCGCTGGTGGTCTTTATCCAGCATTCCAGCGACAAAGTCCTGCCCTGGGGCAGCCGGGAATGGGGGCTGCATCCCCGCTTGCGGCTGCAGGAGGGCGACCTGCTGGTGCA
>CAZAGA010000359.1:0-3748 GCA_964484335.1 uncultured Anaerolineaceae bacterium | reverse complement strand
AGTGGGCATAGATCAAGGGGACAGCGACGGTAACAATTGCGCCGACGAAGAACATCGCCAACCAGCCGACGCAGATGATGAAGGCCAGGATCACATAGGCTATGCTGACCACCAGTCCGACCACGATCGCCCAAACGATGGTCATGACCCAGGCGGTCAGATAATCGCTCGAGTTTTCACGGATGATGCGGAAGAACTCACGGATTTCGAAGACCGATTCGAAGGTCTCTTTGCGGGCCAGGTTGATATTAGCTGCCGGCAGGATCAGCGACAGGGCCAGGGCGTAAAGCAAGGCCAGGCAGCCGACCAGGATCCCGGCGCCAGCCAGGACCGCCCGTCCACTATCCCAACCGTTCTCGGTCATGTAGGCCGGGAACACTGACAATCCGCTGATCACAATCAAGGGCAGCGAATAGACAAAAGCGGCAACGGTCATGAAGAAGCCGTTTTTGAAAAACTTACCGAATTCGTCCCATTCGGGCAGCGGCTCGGGCTCCTTGCGCTCGACATTCTTAATCGTCTGGGTCACGTAGCCGGTCAGAGCGAAGTTCAAAATCGGCACCAGCGAGACCAGGTAGCCCAAGAGCAGCTTGCTGATCCAGCGCCGGTCTTCGAACATGTAGGTGAAAGATTTCATAATATCCATAACAGGTTTCTCCTAGGATGGGTTTGGGTTCTATGAGTATATACGTCAGGTTTAAAAAATGGTTGCAGCGGGTTAGGTCACCTAGGTTTTTATCGCACTCCCGGGGAAAACCTCTTTCTTGTGAAAGCCGTGGTACTTCTATAAGAGTGGATGGGCACTGACAGGGAAGATATTGTATAATCATTTTAAGAATATCGGTGATTGATTCGGCTCAGGTCTTCGAAAGGAGGAGAAATGGGCACGATGAGTCTCCGAAAGTACCTCGGTTTCTGCCTCGGCCTGTCAATCGTGGTGTTTGGTGCGGCGTGCGAAAAAAGCCCGCCTGGCGCCCAGGTGCCGAACCCAGCACAGGTTAGTCCTGTGACCACTGGCCCGATGCCGACTCTTCCCTCTCCAGCCCAGGCCATTCCCGTGACGACTGCCTCGGTACCGGCTGTTCCCCAGCCGGCAGTCGATGCACTCACCGTAGAAAGCCGGGCGGAATTCTCGCTGCAAGATATGCAGCGCCAGGAGCTAACCGGTCAACTTCGCAAGCAGTTGGCATACAGTGTCGGTGGCGGACCGGCAGATTGTGAGTCCGTCGTGACCGAGCAGTTATATCTGTGCCCAGGAAATACACTTGAGCCGTTCCGCTACGTGTGGATTTCATTGGGGATGCTGGAACCTGCCAGCCAGGTCGACTTGAAGATCACATACCCGCAAGGGGTGCAATCCCGGGTTATCGAATTAGCGGTTAATCACGCGGGCGTGGCAGAATATAAATTTATTCCCTCCCTGGATGATCCGCTGGGGACCTACCAGGTTGACCTCAATACGCCCGCAGGTATCTATTCCGACACGTTTGAAGTGGTGGCGCCGAAAGGACCGAAGCTGGTGGATTTTCCCGACGAGAACCGAGTGGTGCTGTTCGGCTTCAAACCCTTCGAGGCGCTGCGGTTGTACCTGTATCAACGCTCAACCCGGGGCAGTGAAATCACTTTGCAGGGCTGGCAAGCCTACCAGGTAGATGAGGCGGGCGTGCTGACCATTGATTACCCGATTGGCATGGAGGCCTTGTTCGTGGCCATTGGGGACCAAAGCGGCGCGGCTTATAAAGAGCAGGTTGGGTCAGAAGCATATAATATGGATTGGGTTGGCGCGAATGTTTACTGCCCCGGTATTTTACAGCCGCAAGAAATCCAACTGGGAATGACCTTGCAGGTCGTGCTAGCAGATGTACCGGTCCGCATGAATAATCCGGATTCTCAAACCGTTTTAACACTGCAGCCTGGCGACCTAGTGCAAGCTGGGATCGCCTGGTGGTTTTCTCCGAAGTGTTACAGGGGGACTTATTGGTATGCGCTCGAATGCCAAAGCGTGCCCGGCCTGGACTGTTCGAAAGATTTCATCCCGTGGGCGCCAGAAACAATCGGCGGCAGTTATGCTCTGCGAATTGCTGCTGCCGTTCAGCCCAGCCCAACCACTGCCCTGCTGCCCAGCCCGACCACGGCTGGGCTGGCCGCGACCGACCCAGCCAGGACGAGTTGGCCGGTGAGCGAAACCGGTGAGGAGGCCTGCCATCTATCGACTGGTGACAGCGTCCACATGGGCGCTGAAGCCAGGCTTTGGCCGCAGCCCGATGCCACGGTGGGGAAATTTTTACAAAATCTGGATATCGGCGCACCGGCCAGGGTGACCGGCGGACCGGTGTGGGGGAGCATCGTTAAAAGCACAGGCTACGCCGGCTGGTGGTACGAGGTGATGGTTGAGGCGACCGGCGCCAAGGGATGGGTGTGGCAGGCGCGCATTACAGAGTGCGCGAGGTAAATATTCCCTCCGTCGCTGCCAGGGCCTGGACGAAAGTGGCCCGGCCCAATCCAACCCGGAAATGGTCGCCGGGGTAATCGAACAGGCTGCCGGGGGCGATCATTACCCCGGCTTGATCCAGGGCGGCCTGGCAGAACGCTTCGACTCGCCCAGGACCGACCCAGCGCGGGAAGGCGACCGAGCCGGCGCGCGGCGCCAGCCATTTGAACTGTTCCGGACGACCGGCAAAGAATGTTTCTGCGGCGCGCAGGTTCTGCCGCACAATCCCCAGGCTGCGCTCGATCAGCGCCAGGCCGTTCTCCAGGGCAATCAACCCCAGGATTTCAGCCGGCGCACTGGCGCATATTGTAGTGTAATCCTTGATCCCCCACAACTTTTCGAGCAGCGCTCGATCCTGTAGCGCCAGCCAGCCAACCCGTAGCCCCGGCAGGGCGTAGGTTTTCGATAACCCGCTCAGCGTGATCGCCTGCTCATAGCTGTCTGCCGCGCTCGACAGGCGATCCCCAGGCTGGTATTCCAGGCCGCGGTACATCTCATCCGAAAAGACGGTCACCCCATGCCGGCGGGACAGGTTGAGAATCGCCTGCCACTCGTCTTGGGGTGGCAGGTAGCCGGTTGGGTTATGCGGAAAATTGACCACCAGCAGGCGAGTCTGGTCGCTCAAGGTTTGTTCCAGCCAATCCAGGTCAAGCCGCCAGCCGCCCTCCACCGGTTGTACCCGCCATTCGTGTACTCGACAGCCCAGGCTGCGGGCGATCTCGAGCAGCGATTGGTAGGCCGGAGAAATGACGATCACCTCATCGCCGGGACGCAGGTGGGCATGCATGAAAATAAAAATCCCCTCTTCCGGTGTGACCAGCAGGATCTGTTCGGCCGAGAGGTTTGGGTACAGGCGGGCGATCTCCTGGCGCAGCTCGGGAAGCCCCTGGGCCTCGGTGTAGCCCAGGCGCAGCTCGTTCCAGCGTGCCCGGCTGGCCGGGCCAGATAGCGCCAGCAGCTCGCCCATCGTCAGGCTTTCACAATCGGACGGGCTGAGCAGGTAGCGGACTTTGAATTCGTACTCGGCAAAATAGCGTTCCAGCTTAAACGGTTGGAGATTTTGAAGCGTATTCATCGGTTTCCTTAACCATCAAGGTACGAAGACACGAAATTTTTTTTATTTTAGTGTCTCTGTGACTTGGTGGTAACTCATCTTATCCAGCTGGTTGATTGATCCACATAACGACTTTGCTCTCCAGCAAGTCCAGCGGTAGCGCGCCGCTGCCGAGCAGCAGGTCGTGAAATTCACGCAGGTCG
>CAZAGA010000358.1:0-3751 GCA_964484335.1 uncultured Anaerolineaceae bacterium | reverse complement strand
CCGACCAGTTGCTCAGCCCGGCCAGCCGCCAGCCAGCCTGCTTCAATCCCCGCGCAATCTCGACCGTCCCCTCGATCGCCCCGCCGATCGACTCAGACCAGCGCTCATGATACATCCGGATCAGCTCGCAATGCTCCGGGTGCGCCACGCAGGCCGCTGCCACCCCCTCCCCAAATGACCGCCCAGCATCCTGGAGAGCGTTCCAGCTATAAAAATCGACCTCTTTCAGGAACCGCTCCATCCCCGCCTCGTTGCCGTCGAACACTTTGCGATACAGAAAGCGCGGGTCCCAGTTCAGCAGCACCCCGCCAAAATCAAACACAATCAGTTTCAACCCATTCATCATCACCCATCGCATTTGGGCTGTTTGAGAGCTGCCGTGCAGTTCCCAAACAGCCCACTAATTCTTAATCAACCAGCTTGAGCTGGGTCTCCAGGCTGATCTCCGCCGCCGAGAAGCCCGCCAGCAGCTTGAATTCGCCAGCTTCGATCGTCCAAGCATGCTTTACCGAATCCCAAAAGGCAAACGCCCGCGGCTCCAGCCGGAACTCCAGCTCGCCCGTCTCGCCTGCCTCCAGCTCCAGCTTGGTAAAGCCCTTCAATTCCTTTGGCGGGCGCGCCAGGCTGGCCTGCAGGTCGCTGACATATAGCTGCACTACTGCCTTCCCTTTCCGTTGGCCGCGATTGGTCACCTTTACCCGCGCCATCACCGCCTCACCAGCTTTCGCCTCGCTCGGCGCTTCCAGATTATGCAGCTCAAATTGCGTGTACGACAACCCGTGCCCAAATGGAAACAGCGGTTCGACTCCCTTGTAGTCATAATACCGGTAGCCGACGAAAATCCCCTCTCCATACCGCACCACCCGGTCGCCCGGGAAGTTCGTGTACGCTGGCGTGTCCTCCAGGCGCTTCGGCCAGGTCACTGCCAGCTTTCCAGAAGGATTGATCACCCCCAACACCACCTCCGCCACTGCCCGGCCGCCTTCCTGCCCAGGATAATGGGCCAGCAGGGCTGCCGGAACATCCTCGATCCACGGCAGCGTCACTGGCGACCCGGCAAAAACCACCACCACCGTGCGCGGGTTGGCCGCCAACACCGCTCGCACCAGCTCGTTCTGGCCGCCCGGCAACTCCAGGTCCGGCCGGTCGTAGCCTTCGCTCTCATCACCCTTCGGGTAGCCCACGCAGACCACTGCTGCCTCGCAGCGCCGCGCCAGCTCCACCGCTTCCGCCAGTTGTTGCGGGTCAGTCTTTCCCCACCGGCTGTTGCTGCAGCCCACCCCGCTCTGGATTTCCACCTCGGCGCCAAGCATCTCCCGCAGCCCTTCCAGCGGGCTGATCTGATAAGGTGGCTCCAGGTAGGAGCTCCCCCCACCGCCAATGCTTCCCATCGCTGCCATCGGGCCCAGCACTGCCAGCGAGCGCAGCGCGCGCCCTTCCAGTGGCAGCAGCCCACCATCATTTTTCAATAACACCATCGACTCTTCCGCCAACCGCCGCGCCAGTTGCGCGTGCGCACCGCTGTTCAGTTCGCCTGCCGGCCGCGCCTCGCCCGAAAGCCGCCCGGTCCGCTCGGCCAACTCCAGGATTCGCCCCGCCGCCCGGTCAATCACCGCCTCATCCACCTGCCAGGTACCAATCGCCTCTACCAGCAAATCGCCATACCAGCGCGCCGGGCCAGGCATCTCCAGGTCCAACCCGCCCAGCACCGATTCGACCGTCGTGTGGTTAGCTCCCCAATCCGAAATCACTGCCCCGTCAAATCCCCACTCTTTGCGCAGGATCTGATTCAGCAAGACATCATGCTGGCTGGCATACACCCCATTAATCCGGTTGTACGCGCACATCACCGTCCACGGCCTGGCTTCCTTCACTACCATCTCAAATTGCGCCAGGTAGATCTCGCGCAGCGTACGCTCATCCACCTGCGAATCACCCCGCCAGCGCTCAGTTTCCTGGTTATTACAGGCGAAATGCTTTAACGATGCCCCTACCCCCTCGCCTTGCACCCCGCGCACCCACCCCGTGCCGATCCGACCCGCCAGGTACGGATCCTCCGAATAGCTCTCGAAGTTACGCCCCGCCAGTGGGTGGCGGATGATATTCACGCACGGGCCAAGCAAGACATCACAGCCCAGGGCATGCGTCTCCCGGCCCAGCACCGCCCCAACCTGCTCGATCAACTCCGGGTCCCAGCTTGCCGCCATTGCCGCCCCGGTCGGGAACGAGGTCGCTGGCGCTTGCGGGCGGTCTTCTTCGTTCGCCCGAATCCCATGCGGCCCATCCGTCATCACCACCGATCGAATCCCCAACCGCTCGATCGCCGCCGTCCCCCATTTATCGGTCCCCGACAGCAGCGCCGCCTTCTCCGCCAGGCTCAACCGCTTCACCAATTTCTTGATTTCATTTTTATCCACATTAGCCTCCCACACCTTACAATTGATTGACTTCCTCGACAATTTTCTCCAGCTCTGTCGCGCTGAGCAGCGGGTGTACCGGCAGCGACAGCACCTCACCCACCATCTGCTCGGTCACTGGCAGGAACAACTCCCCATAGCCCATCTCTGCCAACGCCTTCTGCCGGTAAGCCGGGATTGGATAGAAAATCCCACTCCCCACCCCTCGCTCGGCCAGTTGCCGGGCCGCCGCATCTCGATCTCGCCCGGGCAGCCGGATCGTGTACTGGTGCCAGACATGCTCACATTCCTGCCGCACCTGCGGCGTGATCACGCCCTTCAGGTGCTGGCTTAGATAAGTCGCGTTCGACCGCCGCCGGGTGGTGAATTCCGCCAGCCGCTCGATCTGCGCCAACCCGATCGCCGCGTGCAGGTCCGACATCCGGAAGTTATACCCGATCCGCTCGTGATAATAGCGCTGCTGCATCCCATGATTGCGTAGCATCCGGCAGGTTTGCGCAAAACTCTCATCGTTCGTGGTGATCATCCCCCCTTCCACCGAGCTGATATTCTTCGTCGCGTACAGGCTGAAGCATCCCGCCGCCGCCGGCAGGCCTTCACCAAAGCTCCCTACCGGCTGCCCGTGATAAGTAGCCCCCACCGCCTGGCAGGCGTCCTCGATCAGCGCCAGGCCATGTTTCCGCGCCAGGCCAGTGATTGCTTCCATGTCGCAGGCCTGCCCATACAGGTGCACCGGCAGGATCGCCCGCGTCCGCGGCGTGATCGCCGCCTCGATCAGCGCTGGGTTGATATTAAAGCTCTCGGCTTCGATATCCACAAAAACCGGCCGCGCCCCGCTGTACACGATGCTGCTGACCGATGCCATGAAGGTGAACGCTGTCGTGATCACCTCGTCCCCTGGCCCGATCCCCGCTGCCAACAGGGTAATATGCAATGCGGTCGTGCCCGAAGATGTCGCTATCGCCTGGCGCGTCCCGCAGATCTCGGCAAATTTCTGCTCCAGCCGGGCGACGCGCGGTCCCTGCACCACCATCCCCGACTCCAGCACCTCCAAGACCGCCTGCTTTTCCGCCTCGCCAAACGCTGGTTTTGAAATTGGGATCATTTTTAGCTCCTGGTCCGGCAGGGTCCGTTGGGCGCACTCCAGGCCGGTTTTTTCGAGGATTGTATCATAGTTCCCATTTGCCCTCTCGATCCCGGCTCGCTCATTTTTTATCCAAACTTTATTGCCCGCCCGCCTTTTCTGGCAGTTTGATATATGAGCGCATGGTAAACTCAATTTGCACATCCTCCGTGTTGTCGGAAGGGCGGAGCACGCCCAAAGGTAGGCGCCC
>CAZAGA010000357.1:0-3765 GCA_964484335.1 uncultured Anaerolineaceae bacterium | reverse complement strand
CGGGCGATCTGGAGCCAGCCCCGCTGCTCGGCTTACTCAGCTTCTGGGTGGTGGCCAGCCTGCTGGCCTATACCGCAGCCGGTGAAAAAATGCCCTGGCTAACGGTGCATATGGCCTGGCCGATGATCTTGCTGGGAGGCTGGAGTTTCGGTTACCTGATCGATACAACCGAGTTTGCCCACTACAAACGCCTCCGCGGTGGGTTGGTGCTCCTGACCCTGGTGATCTTCCTGGCCAGCTTTTTCTCAGCTTATGGCGTGTTGCTCGGTCCAAACCCGCCTTTCACCGGCATGTCGCTGCTCCAGCTCGAATCCACCAGTACTTTTATGACTTCGCTGCTGGTTGCCTTGGGCAGCGGTTACGCGCTCTGGCGACTGCTGGCCGATTGGAACCTGGCCCAGTTCGGCCGCCTGGTCCTGTTGAGTTTGTTAGCCTTGTTCACCGTCCTGACCGCGCGCACTGCTTACCAGGCCAGCTTCATAAACTATGACAACCCCAACGAATTGTTAGTTTATGCGCATTCCGCCGGCGGCGTCAAGGAAATTGTGACCCAGGTCGAGGAGATCTCCCGCCGTACCACCGGCGGCCTGATGTTGGAAGTCGCCCACGACGGCGAGTACCCCTTCTGGTGGTATTTGCGCAACTATCCGAATGCGCGTTATTTTGGCTCCACCCCCAGTCGCAGCCTGCGTGATACACCGGTGATTATTGTCGGCGATTCAAATTTTACCCGGATCGAGCCGATTGTCGGCCAGGCATTCGATTCTTTCGAATACATCCGGCTTTGGTGGCCGAACCAGGATTACTACGATTTGACCTGGGAGCGGATACGCTCAGCTTTGACCAACCCCGAAATGCGTGCGGCTTTGTTCCAGATTTGGCTCAACCGCGATTACACCAAATATGGCCAGGTAACGGGTAAAGATATGCGCCTGGAAAACTGGAACCCTTCGGTGCGCATGCGCCTGTATATCCGTAAGGACATCACCGCAAAATTGTGGAATTACGGCTCTTTGGCGGTTCCAGAGCAAATCCAGGCTGATCCTTACGAAGGCAAGCAGGTCGTTCTGACTGCGGATAAGATCTGGGGCGGACCTGGCGCCCAACCCGGCTTTTTCAGCCGGCCACGCGACCTGGCGTTCGCTCCGGATGGCAGCCTGTATGTCGCCGATACTGATAACCAACGCATCCAACACCTGGACGCCAACGGAAATGTCCTCCAGGTGTGGGGGCAGCCGGCCGATATTGCCCAAAGCGAGGCGCCGGGTGGAACCTTCAACCAACCGTGGGGGATCGCAGTTGGCCCGGATGGCTCGGTGTACGTCGCCGATACCTGGAACCACCGGGTCCAAAAATTCAGCCCGCAAGGCCAGTTTGAGCGCCTGTGGGGCTTCTTTGGCACCGGCGAGGCCTCGGACGCCTTTTGGGGCCCGCGCGATGTTGCCGTCGATGCCAAAGGGCGAGTTTATGTCACCGACACCGGCAACAAGCGAGTGGCGGTGTTTGACCCGGATGGGAACTTCCTGACCCAATTTGGCAGCGGCGGCCTGGAACAGGGTCAATTCGATGAACCGGTTGGTATCGCCATCGACAGCCAGGGATTGGTCTATGTCGCCGATACCTGGAACCAGCGCATCCAGGTCTTCCGTGAAGTCGATGGCATGTTTGTCCCGGAACGGATGTGGGAGATTGCTGGTTGGTATGGCCAATCGCTGGATAACAAACCTTACCTGGCGGTGGACGACCAGGGCATGGTTTTTGTGGTAGACCCCGAAGGCTACCGGGTACTTCAGTTTACCAGCCAGGGTGAGTTTGTCCGCTACTGGGGCGACCTGGGTAATTCGAACGAGACCTTTGGTATGACTGGCTCTGTGGCGATCGATCCACAGGGCGGGGTGTGGGTCACTGACACCGGCAACAGCCGCCTGATGCACTTCAATCTGCCGCAGGAGTAATCCTTAAGCGATATAGACCAGGATCAGGATAAAATGGCACAGGCATCCCAGGATGACAAAAATGTGCCAGATTTCATGAAAACCGAAGATACCCGGTCGGAAGTTAAAGATTTTGGTGATATAAACCACCGCCCCAACAGAAAACAACAGCCCGCCCAGCGCAAGCCAGAATATTGCGCCGGCGGGCATTTGTTTAGCGATTTCACCCACGCCCAGGATAGCCAGCCAACCCATCACCAGGTACACCCCGGCGCTGACCCATCGCGGCGCGTTCATTACGAACATCTTCACCAGGATGCCGATAGCAGCGAAAGCCCAGACGATTGCCAGCAGCCCCCAACGCCAAAAGCCATTGAAATAATACAGGCAGATTGGGGTGTAGGTTCCCGCGATCAACAGGTAGATCGCCGCGTGGTCTAATCGGCGCAGCGCCTGGATGACCGGCGGGCTGGCCTTGGGAAGATGGTAGGCGGCGCTGGCCGAGAACATCAGGGTCAGGCTGAGGCCGTAAATAACCAGGGAAACCAGCTTTCCCAGGTCAGAGCGGGAGAGCACGGCCAGGGCTGTCAATCCGGCCACGGCGCCCAGGGCTGCTGCCAGGTGGGTGAACCCGCTCACCGGGTCGCGAAATTTATCCCTCATCAGAAAATCGGATCCTCAAAGCCTCTCCCGGTCGGGCCTGGTAGTGGGCCGAGAAGGGTGGATTGCCGGGTTGTATCGCCAGGGCGCGTTTCAGCAGGACGGGCAGGTCCTCAACCACTGGCAGGCGTTCGATCTGATCCATCGCCACCCATTCCAGGTCGCCTTCCGCCGAAGCGCGCAGCGCTTCACTAGCGCTTTCGCCGCGCAGCACAAAGATTGCGATCCCGCTTGCCTGGCCGGTATCGATCGTGATCACCCCGCACAGCCACAGCGAGGCAGTCTCAATCCCGGCTTCCTCGCGCAGCTCACGCCGGGCTGAGCTGATCACGTCCTCGCCGCGCTCAATATGCCCACCCAGTCCATTATATAAACCGGCCCATAACTTCTTCTCCGGCGCGCCTTTTATTAGCAGCACCTGGTTAGCCTGGGTGAGGAAGATCAGGCTGCGCGGCACCAGCGTATAGCGACCAGTCAGGCTTCCCTGGTCAGAAATCGACATGCCGCGATTATACCCTACTCACCCCAAAACTTTTTCTGCCCCGCTGCGTAGATATTCATGTGGGAAAATGGATTAGAACAGCCGGAATGTTGCAATTCGATTAGATTAAGCTATAATTTGATTGAGTTCTTGCAACGAAACTATGACTAGAGCAACCAATCACGAAGGAGCATGCAATGAGTGACCAGATCATCCAAAAAGTGGGCGACGATATGGATTTCGTCAAAAAGATCGCCGCAAAAATTCCTGGGATTAAAGATTTTATCAACCGGCAGAAGCACCGCGATGCGGATAAGTTGTTGCGCGATACGATCGCCCGCGATACCGAAGCTTTGAACCAGCGGGTGGGCGAGTTGCAACGCGACTTCATCAGCCAGGGCGAGATTGCTTATATCGATGACCTCGAAGCCACCTCGGTCAAGCTGCGCACCTTTGCCGATCGAATTCGCTTTGCAGCTCGTGGTTATTCCGGCTTGTTCGATGCCGTCAAAGTCAATGAAACTGAGCTCGCCTCGGTATACCAATATGACGCTACCCTGCTTGACCAACTCGATGAAGTCACCCGGGCGGTGGACAATGTCCAGGCCTCGATTGGCACCGATGGTCTGCCCGCTGCTTTCCGCCACCTGCGCACCGTCAGCCAGGCCTTGATCGATGCCTTCAACAAGC
>CAZAGA010000356.1:0-3768 GCA_964484335.1 uncultured Anaerolineaceae bacterium | reverse complement strand
TGCTGATGGATCGTGATCAGCGCCTCCAAATGGGACGCAATGCCCGGCTGGATGCGGAACAGTATTCGATCGAGCGGACCATGCAAATGATGCTTGAGCGTTACCAGCTTGTCATGGATCGAGCGACCAGCCGCCGTAAACCCAATCATCGCAATCGCTTGCCTGCCTGAGATTGCATGCCGAAGACCTATCGCCAATCATTGGGTCGTTGGGGAGAGCAGGTTGCTGCAGCGTACCTGGAAGCCCAGGGCTACGCGATTCTAGAGCGTAATTTCCGCACTCCCTACGGCGAGATTGACCTGGTAGCTCAACATCAGCCCTCCGCCTCTGATGAACCTACTTCCCAGGCCGAATTCCTCGTAACGGTTTTCGTTGAGGTCAAAACTCGAACCTCCTCCAGCTTTGGCCTGCCCGAAGAGTCCGTCACGGCGGAGAAGCGAACCCATCTCCTGGCTTCCGTTGAAGCTTACCGGCAAGCCCATCCCGACCTCAGCATGGATTGGCGGGTGGATGTGATTGCCATCCGCCGGAAGCCTGGCGAGGTTGAGCCCGAGTTAATCCACTTTGAAAATGCCCTTGCCTGAAACTGATGCTGCTCCCGCCGCTCCGCCTTTGCCGGAGGAACGCCAACCCCTGGTCGTCCTGGTGGGTCCCACCGCAGTCGGAAAAACCGAGTTTGCTATCAAACTGGCGGTTCGTTTACAGGCCGAAATCATCTCGGCCGATTCCCGCCTGTTCTATCGTGGGATGGATATCGGAACCGCCAAGCCCAGCCTGGCGGAACGAAGCCAGGTTCCGCATCACTTAATTGACCTGGTCGATCCAGATGAAACAATCAGCCTGGCAGAATTTCAAAAGCTTGCTCAATTAACCGTCGCAGAGATTGCCGGGCGCAGCCGCCTGCCGATCCTGGTCGGTGGAACAGGCCAATACATCCGGGCGGTCACCCAGGGCTGGGAAGTACCAGCAGTCGAGCCCGATCTGGGTCTGCGCCGGGCATTGCAGTCCTGGGCGGATCAGGTTGGCCAGGCTGGCTTGCATCGAGTACTGGCAGTCCTGGATCCGGCAGCCGCTCACTCGATCGACGCACGCAACCTACGCCGGACGGTGCGCGCCTTGGAGGTGATATATTCCACAGGCCGGCGCTTCTCAGATCAACGCCAGCGTGGGGAAACTCCCTACCGGATTTTGACACTTGGTCTGTGGCGGCCACGGACGGAGTTGTATGCCCGGATTGATGCCCGCATTCAGGACATGCTATCCAATGGACTGATCGAAGAGGTTCGAGGGTTGCTGGCAGAAGGCTATTCTGCGGAATTGCCCGCTCTGTCTGCGATTGGTTATCGCCAAATCATTGCTTACTTGAATGGTTCGCTGAGCCTGGGGGAAGCAGTTGCCCAGATCCAGCGGGCAACCCGCGTCTTTGTCCGCCGCCAGGCCAATTGGTTTAAGCCGGATGATCCAACCATTCACTGGTTTCAGGTTGTCGCTGGGGTAGAAACCGCCCTGGAAGAGACAATCCGGCGGTTTCTGGAGCGCGAATCGGATCAAATGAGTTAAATCTATTTGACAGTCAGGTCATTTCCTTCTATACTTGGAGTAGTTAAATTTCCCCCAAATAGTAAAAATTGAACAGGAGGCGAAGATGGAAGCGAGGCCCTGGCTTAAGTATTATGATGAAGGCGTCCCGAAAACGATCGATTATCCACCGGTAACCTTATTTTCTTTCCTCGAAGATGCTGCTAAAAATCATCCACAGAGTCCCTGTACAATTTTTAAAGGGCATGAAATCACTTATCGTGAGATGAATGATCTGACCGATCGCCTGGCAGCCGGCCTGGCAGAGCTGGGGGTTAAGAAGGGCGACCGGGTGGGCATCTTCATGCCAAATACGCCCCAGTTTGTGATGGCATTCTTCGCCGTCCTGAAATTAGGCGGTGTGGTGGTTGCCACCAATCCGCTCTATAGCCCGCGCGAGATCGAGCACCAGGCGAACGATGCCGGGGTCGAAGTCATGCTGGTGATGAGCAATTTCTATAACCTGATCAAACAAGTCCAGCCCAAGACCAAGATCCGAACGGTTGTGGTCACGAACATTAAGGAAGCGCTCTCGCCAGTTTTAGCCTTCTTGTTCACTCTCACGAAAGAGAAGAAAGGCGGTTTCCGGGTCCAGCTGGGCGCTGGAGACCATTGGCTGCAAGACCTGATCGGGCGGCATAAACCGGAGGACCGGCCAAAGGTCGATGTTGGACCTGATGATGTCGCCTTGTTCCAATACAGCGGTGGAACGACGGGTGTTTCCAAAGCCGCGGTAGCCTTGCACCGCAACCTGGTAGCCAATTCGATCCAGATCCGTTCCTGGATGCCGACTGCGGTGGAAGGCAAAGAAGTGGTCTTGATGGCCATCCCGCTCTTTCATGTCTACGGCATGGTGGCGGGCATGTGCTTTGCCTTGAGGGTTGCTTCCAGCATGGTCATGGTCCCCAATCCGCGCGATTTGACGGATGTCTTGTCCAGCATCCAAAAATATAAAGCTACGATTTTCCCTGGGGTTCCCACGCTGTACAATGCGATCAACAACCATCCGGATGTGAAGGCTGGCAAATACAAGCTCACCACGATTAAAGCCTGCATCTCCGGTTCGGCCGCCTTGATGCGTGAAACCAAGGAGAAGTTTGAGGCATTGACCGGTGGCAAGCTGGTCGAAGGCTTTGGAATGTCCGAAGCGCCGACCGCCTCGCACTGCAACCCGCTGTATGGCGAGAACCCGGTTGGGTCGATTGGCCTGCCGCTGCCCGATATGGATTGCAAAATTATCAGCCTGGATGATGAAGTTACCGAAGTGCCGGTAGGCGAGATCGGCGAGCTGGTGATGAAAGGCCCGAATGTAATGAGGGGCTATCACAATATGCCGACCGAAACTGCCAACACCCTGCGGGATGGCTGGCTGTATTCTGGCGATATCGCTCGGATGGATGAAAAAGGTTTCTTCTATATCGTCGATCGCAAGAAAGAGCTGATCAAACCAGGCGGCTACCAGGTCTGGCCGCGCGAAGTTGAAGAGGTGATTGCCTCCCATCCGAAGGTGCTCGAAGTCGGTGTGGCGGGTGTGCCCGATCCCTATCGCGGCGAGACCGTGAAAGCCTGGGTGGTCCTGAAGCCAGGCGAGGAAGCGACCGAAGAGGAAATCCGGAGTTACTGCGCCGGGCAGATGGCCAAGTTCAAGGTGCCGACCCAGGTTGAATTCCGGCCCGAGCTGCCGAAAACCACTGTAGGCAAGATCCTGCGCCGCGAACTGGTGCGCCAGGACAAAGAAAAGATGAACTGATTGTTGACGGCGCTCCTGGAGCGTGGTAGAATTCGCACGCTTCAGGAGCCAGACTGCCCCCATCGTCTAGCGGCCCAGGACGCGGCCCTCTCAAGGCCAAAACAGGGGTTCGAGTCCCCTTGGGGGCACCAAAATATGAATCCGTAACGGAAGAAGCTGCCAGGCGAAATCTACGCCATTAGCAGCTTCGATCTGTTTTAAGAGCACAATTGTGCAGGTGGGTTAGTTATTCGGCTTTTCCTCCAACTTTACCCTCATTTATTCAATCGCCAAATACAAATCCATTGCGCAATCTGCCAGCGGCGCATCCGCCGGGCCAATTTTCTGCTCCAGGCACTGTGCCTTACCCATTTTATAGGGACTGTCTTCCTGCCACAAGACTAATGCGTGCCAGGCAGCCGGGATGGTCTCCCACGGATTACCGACCTTAGGAATGCGGT
>CAZAGA010000355.1:0-3795 GCA_964484335.1 uncultured Anaerolineaceae bacterium | reverse complement strand
ATTCCGAATGATTTCCAACTGCGCGAGTTCCAGGCTTACCTATGGCTGCCCGACAGCCAGGGCTTTATCGGTGGACAGATGCAAGGAATGATGGACCCTCCTAACACGGAAGAACTGGCTATTGCCCAGCTCGACCTGACCACTGGCTTGATTCGCCAGGTAACGCCAATCGGCTATGGCCCGCTGACGCCCTTAAATTGGGAAAATCCCGGGCAGCGCTTGTGGGCGCTGACTGGAGATGGCGAGCTGACACTTCTCGATCTCAACCAGCCAAAGGCACTGCCCCAGGCATGTAAGTTCCCTGGCCAGGCGTCCTTCATCAACCCATTCAAAGGCTACTGTTTTTCTTATCCGCAGGAATTCCAGATTCAGGCTTATGAATATGAAAGGCCGTTATTCCTTGGGCCAGCTTATGATCAAAGTATCGAACCGCTCCAGGCCCGCCTGTGGATCGAGACCACCCCTCTGTCGGAAGGCACTGACCTGGCCCAGGCGGTCAACGAGTTGCTTGCAGGGCTTCCAGCCGGAGCGCCAGCCATTACCCGCCAGGCGGCTGTCCTGGGCGGTGAGCCAGCCGAAATTTTGGAAAACGTTCCCGGCCAGCTTTTCTCCAGGGTCGCCGTGGTGGCACACAAGGGGATGCTTTTCCAACTTTGGTTCAACCCGATGGACAGCAGCGTCCCGAACGTCCTACCCGATGTTGAGCGTCTGTTCCAGGCGGTCAGCGGGTCGTTCAGTTTCTTGCCCTGACCAAGCACAAGAAATCGAGCCACATGCGATCGCATGTGGCTCGATTTCTTTATCAGGAAACGAACTACTTAACCAATGGCAGTTCCGCCGCAGCCCAAGCGCCGATACCGCCGCCCAGGTTGCGAACTTCGGTCCAGCCGAGCATGCGCAGTGCGACCAGGGCGATACCGCCACGATGACCAGAAGCGCAAGTAAGCACTACCGGGGTAGCTTTGTCAGCCGGTAACAGGGTTAGGTCAGCCAGGAGAGCATTCACCGGGATATGGACCGAACCTTCGATATAGCCAGTAGCCCATTCTTCATCGGTGCGCAGGTCAACCACGACCGGCTTGGTTTCAGAGGCCAACTCAGTGTTCAGGTCAGCAGCCTTAACGGTGTAGTAACCTTCGGGCAGGTTGGAGAAAAAGGCATCCAGGTCGCGCAGGCGGGTGGCGTCTACTTCGGGAGCTGTACCAGCTACTGGAGCAGCCGGAGCGCCCATCTCAACCGGCAGTTCTGCTTTCAACCAGGCGCCCAAACCGCCGCCCAGGTTCTTGACGTTCGAGTAACCAAGCAACTGCAGCGCTGCCATGGCCATGCCGCCACGGTGGCCGGAGGCGCAGTAGATCACAATCGGCTGATCCAAAGCAGGAAGTTTATCCAGGTTCTTGAGGAGCTCCTTGACCGGGATATTGACCGCGCCAGCGATGAAGCCATTGGTTTCGATTTCAGCCGGGTCACGCACATCCAGCAAGAAAGGCGCGCTCTCAGCCATCTGGGAATTCAGGTCAGCGGCTTTGATCGTGCTAAAACCTTCCGGCAGGTTGGTTAGGTATTCGGTCCAGACAGCAGTCCAATCCACCCAACCAGCAACCGGCAGCTTGGCAGCTTTCCAGGCGTTCAGGCCGCCGCCCAGGTTGCGGACATCCTCGTAACCGAGCATCTTCAGGGCCGGCAGAACCAGGCCGCCACGGTGACCGGAGGCGCACAAGATTACAATTGGTTGATCCTTGGCAGGCAACTTATCCAGGTTGGCCATGATCTCAGCGAACGGGATATTCACCGCGCCTTCGATGTAACCATCCTTGTTCCATTCTTCCACGGTGCGCAGGTCGATGACCGTCGGCACCTTATCCGAGGCCAGGGCTTCATTCAAAGCATCGCTCTTGATCGTCAGGTAACCTTCTGGGAGGCCAGAGAGGAATTCGTCAAAAGCGGTGAACAGGGCCTGATTTTCAACAATCGGGGTGCTGATGGACTCAGCCGCTGCCGGAGCGCCGGTGACGACTTCCAAGTTGGCTTTCTTCCAGGCGCCCAGGCCGCCGCCCAGGTTGCGGACATTGGTATAGCCCAGGGCGGTCAGGGCCGAGAGGGCGATGCCACCACGATGACCGGAGGCGCAATACACGACAATCGGATCATCCAGGCCGGGCAGTTTGTCCAGGTTCTTGAGCAAGTCTCTGATCGGGATGTTCACCGCGCCAGCGATGTAGCCATCGGCTTCGATTTCCGCCGGGTCGCGGACATCGAGCAGGAATGGCGCCTGGTCAGCCAGCTCTTCGTTTAACTTGGCAGCAGTAACAGTAGCCAGCTTCTTCTCGGCTATTTTAGCAAACGCATCCGTGAAGACCGCATTGAGATCCAGGGGGACTTCGGTCGGAGCAGGCGGTTCCGTCGGCGCCGGGGCTTCGGTAACCACCGGAGCTTCGGCAACGACAGCCACCGCTTCGGTGGCCTGTTCGACCGCCGGCTCCGCGGTTGTGCCGCAGGCGCCAAGCAGCATCGCCAGGGTAATCAAAAGGGCAAACAGGGCGTACAATTTTTTAGACATATCTCCTCCAAGCATGCTTAACAAGATCGATTCTTTGTGACAGCCTATGGGCTGGTGGCACCATTTTCATCCGGGATTGCGGCGGGAACTTCGGGTACGATCACCGGCAAGTTAGCATTCAACTCCTCGGCCCGGACCTTCTCGGCGGTCAGGAAAATTGCGGCATTGCCATGGCAGGCGTTGCAGCTTTCGGTCTGGGGTGTCTTGAGTTGGATGTTGTGCGGCGTGGCATAGGCCCAGGTCGGCAGCGCATCGAAATTCGGTAACAAGTTCTCGCCGTAGAATTCGAAGCTGGTTGCAGCTACTGGCACATGGCGCACCGGGACGTACTTATATGGGCGAGTATAAGAGCGCTGCGTGTTCAGACCAATCAGGAAGGTTGAGTAGGTGGCTTCTGTTTCAAAGAAGGGGTTGCCGCTGGTCTCACTGATCGCCACATGGCAGCCATCACAACTGGTATAGGTGATCGAGTGGCAGACTTGGCAGGACAGGTCGGAGCCATGCACCGTGTGCATTTCAATGTTGTCCTTGGCCAGGACCGCGCTGGGATGGCAGGACTCACAGGTTGGCGATTGCAACCCGGCATAGCGATGATCGGCTGGAGGTATAGACTGCGCTTCTGGCCCGGTGTGGCATTCCTGACAATTGGCCGGTTGGCCATGCAGCTCGTGATTATCGTGGCAATCGACGCAGTTCATGCGCCCCTGGCGGAAGTGAACGTCGCCCGGGAAACCCTCATTTTTGCCAAGATATTCATTACCCACCCGGCTACCATGACAGGCCGTGCAAGAGCGGGTCATTGGTGGCGATTTGGTAAACAGGTGACCTTCAAACAGGCCGCCACCTACGCTGGCGGGTTGACCTACATGGCAGTCGCCACACGAGGTATGGCAACGAGCGCAATGATTGCCGAACATTTCCTCCAACTGAGGATGGTTTTCGGGCACGCTGCGGGTTTCTAGCACTGTCCAGTAGCCACCCAGGTTGGAATGCAAACTGTCTTTGAAGACACTGGTTACATCGGTGTGGCAATCGCTGCAGGCATTCGGATCGCCTTCGCTAGGCCGGGCGACTAACCCCTGATGGGCAGTATCTTTATCATTCGATTGCACACCCTTATGGCAATCCATACAGGCAATATGGCCATGCACCGTAGCCGGGAACTTCTTAGCATCGACCAGGACTTTCTCCCAAGGCTCCAACGGAGCCACTTCGCCCCCTCAGCCAACCCCTTT
>CAZAGA010000354.1:0-3801 GCA_964484335.1 uncultured Anaerolineaceae bacterium | reverse complement strand
TGGAGCAGGACGCCACGATGATTATGTTCGTGCGCCCGGTGCTCAACGCCTCCGCATCCATTTTGAAGCAGTTCCCGGAAAACGCCAACCTGCGCGACCCGGTCGCCATCCCGCTCAAGATTTACTTGAAAAAACACCGCAACGTCGTCTCCCAACCGGTCGTCTATAAGCGGCCGGCGGACTTCGAGGCCAAGTTTCCGCTTTACAAAAAGCTCAAGCAGCCCTGGTACAGCCAGGAGCGCACCTACTACGGCTGCTTCGGCTGGGGCTCGGGCGTCAAGCAGGGGGTGACGCTGGGTCTGACGCGCGACTTCGTGCGCTGCCTGGTCAAGAACGCTGAAGACGGTGTGCGGGTCGGCGGCTGGTTGACGGCCAACGCCTGGTATGGCGGCGGCAAGGTTACGATCAAGGTCAAGGTAGTCAACTCGGGCGACAAACACGCCGGCCACCTGATCTACGACGGCTTCGGCCTGATGGACACGCAGCTGTTCGCCAAGCTGTACAACGGCCGCGACATGATTGAAATGGACAAGTCACGCGGCTCGTACTCGGTCTGGCAGCGCATCCAGTTGACCGACAGCGCCAAGCAAGAGCTCCTGCCGTTTGCCGATAAACAAGCCCAGGACATCATGGACAGCACCCCGGAAGTGCGCGCCAAGTTCTTGGACGACAACCGGCGCAAGATCTTCGAGCAGGCCCCGGACTTGTGGCAGCACCCGTACTTGGCTTTGGCCTTGATCCGCAGCCAAAAAGAGCGCCTGATCCGCCAGGCGACCTCCATTGATTTGGGCCAGTTGATGCGGGTGGCCGTGCCGACCGACAAAGCCGATTACATCCTGCCGAAAAACTGGAAGACCGGCTACATCGCCCGCTACCCGATTGACGCTTTCTCATCAATTCAACTGCACGAGCAGGACGACGGCCTGGAAGTGGAGTTGGAGCGGCAGCGGATTGCCAAACTGCCCATCGCCCAATTCCGCATGTCGAGTTGGGACCTGTACGCCAAGGGCATTTCGGGCATTACCGATTTGGAAGACGTCGACATGGTCGTCTCGACTGACGACATCAAGCTCAAGAACCTGGATTTGGCCGCCGGCGAGACGTATGAATTGGAAGTGTTCGTCGGCCTGACCCTGGTATACAAGGAAGGCCAGGGCATCGGCGTGAACGGCGCCAAGGCCAAGGAGACGCAAGGGCTGGACTTCGACGGCGACATGGTCGAGATTTGCAATTTGTCGGCCTTTCCCTCGCTGACCGCCTGCATCCAGGCCATGCCCAAAGACAAGACGCCGAAACTCAAAAAGACCAAGTCCCCGCTCGGGGAGAAGGACGAGCGCCCGGCGATGATCTGCAAGAGCATGAGCAACCTGGTTGGTTACGCCACCAACGTCACCTCCAAGCTGTTCACCTGGGCCGATTTGGAGACGACCGCCAGGATGCTGCGCTACTCGGTTGAAAGCCTGTTCTCTCAGTCTAACTTCCTGATCAAGGCCGGCACCGACGGCTTCAAGACCCAGATCGACCTGGTCGAGTGCGAGAAGGAGTGCGCCTTGCTGGACAACCGGGTTGAGACAGCCATTTCGTCCTTCACCGCCCCGCATCTGGTCTGGCAGGACGAGCGCGAAGCCTGGTTCGATGAGCGCATGCCGCTTGCTTATGACGAAGTGGTCAAGTACATGGATAACGGCTACCTCGTCAGGCTGTCGAAACGCTGGGCCGACCTGGTTGGCAAAGAAATCCTGTTCGTGTCGTCCAGAGACATGAAGGCGATGGTGCGCCCGGAGATGGACGGCACAATCTCCTGGATCAGCCGGGTCGTCTTACCTGCTTGCTACTCGATGCTCAAGGAGCCGATCAGCGTCGCACCGTTGACCAGCTTCCAGGATTGGGCGGTAGACGTCCCCCAGGAGCATTTGGACAAAGCCAAAGAATTGGCCTGGGCGTTTGCGGCCAGCTCGAAGGACATCCAGTGGGACAGCCGGATATCGATCAACACCTTCAAGACGGTCTTCCAGCAGTACCTGGACGAGTGGCAGGCGGACGACTGGACCAAAGCCAACGCCATCTGGAAGGCGACCCACCATAGCAAGTCCGACCGCTCGACCGCAGCGATGTGCTTCATGTTCTTCCTCGAGCAGTCGCTTAGGATTGCCGGCGAGAAGCCCGGCCAGGCCAACAAGCAGTTGTCGGTCACGGTCGTCGGCCTCAAGCGCCAGCTCCCCGACTTCCCGGAGAAATGGCAGGGTGAAGTCGAAATCCAGACCTTCCTGGAGAAGGTGTCGGATAAGGTCCAGCGCCCGCGCACGATCCTGGTCATGAAGTACCCCAACCAGGTCCAGCCCCAGGGCTTGCCGAAGGACACAGTTGGGTTCGTCTCCACTGAAAGCGCCAATTTGAAGCCCGGCAAGTACCTGGCGACGATCACCCAGAAGAGCGCCGCAAGCTGGACGATGACCGTCTAGCTTGCAAGCGTCCGATGCGAGGACGTTCCGATGTCGGAAACGGCCGGCGGGTCACAAGCCCGCCGGCCTTATTATGGTTTATTCAGGTCACGGGTTTATTTTCAACCAGAATTTCTGATCTGGGCAATTATTAAACAAAGCCTCGGCCTTGTTATCCCGATCTTCATAGTCGCCCGAGTTTTCAATAGCTGTTACTTCAAACCGGATCATATAAAGATCAGACATATACTTTGGATCACTGGGATTGCTGGGATTGGCTACGGAAATACTCATTGTTAATAACAAGGGCAATTCTTTATCTGGCAAATGTTTAGCATACAGGATCACCGCTTCTCCCAAGAAATCTTTGATTTCGATCTTTTCCCATCCATCCGTTTCCATGGAGAGCTGTGCCAAATATTGATCGTAACGCTCCAGTGTAGTATCTGCGCTCAGTTTGACATAGAAAGCTACAACACGGCCAACGTCGTTATTATCGACGCATCCAAAGTATTCGCTATATATCCCGGGCGAAGTAAGTGCTTGCTCGATGAAGGGCAGGTTTGCAAAATACGGATCAAGCACCCGAGATGCATACCTCTCTTTTGCCTCTGTTCCGGAGGTTGGTTTTGGAACTTTTGGGGTTGAAGGCGATTGAGAATCCGCTCCTTCTGTTGGCATGGGATAAGGTGTTGGCGTCACTATTTCAAATTGTGTCGGGCTGAGATAAGGAGTTGGCGCTTTCGTGCCTGCTTTCGTTGGACTGAGTTCAGGAGTTGATACTTCCCTGCCTGTTTTTGTCGGGCTAGGATCGGGATTGCCTGTTGGAATTGTAGAGTTGGTTGAGCATGCTACTATGAAAAGTAGTATCCCGAAAGTCAACCATTTGGGTGAAAATTTGGAACTCATTTATATGAACCGTGTCTACCTTGATTAGGTGTTTCTAATATTCTATCCCATATCACGACTTGCGAGCTGCTTATTGCATGAAAGGAGCGCCGTTATGGGCTATACGAAGAGCGTCGGATCGGTTTATCCTTTTTTCGCTATCGCTCAACAGCCCTGGGCATTCGCCGGTCGGTAAATTTCTGAACTCCATATTCCCCAAAGAAAGGAGATCGTCCTATGGCTATTTCCATGCCAACGGGCGCATCTGAGGTTGGGAGCGGAGTGGACACTGGTCTGACGGTTTACCTGCTGCCGGAAGAGTTGGAAAGCTTCGTTGAGAAGGTGAACGCTGCTTTCCCGCAAATCAACGGCGGAAATCGTGGTAAACAGAACGAGCTGTTGTTCGCGGAAGTCGGCATCAAGGGTTCGGCCAATCACGGCAACATGACCATCTGGCTGAAATCCAAGGAAA
>CAZAGA010000353.1:0-3801 GCA_964484335.1 uncultured Anaerolineaceae bacterium | reverse complement strand
AATGGAACGCGGACCTGGCCAACCTGGCGATCGACTTACTCCAGGATTACCCCAATACCCTGATCACCCGCCTGCGGGGTGAAGATAACGCCGGCTATTATGCCGCCTTCCGTTATGCTGTCCTGGCAGAACAAGAAGGCCTGCTGCGATTCCCGGACGCACCTCAGGCCTTGCAATGGCGCTTTGGCCTGGCCTACAGCCTGGCCCAAATCGGGCAGAGCCGGGCAGGCGAGGTGTATGCCGAGTTACTGGCAGGTGCCCTGAACCAGGATCTGACCAGCCTGGAAGGCCTGCCGAGTTGGTTCAACAGCCAGGAACCGCGCTTGCTGCTAAACTTGATCAAACTCACGCCGCCGAGTGGTTTCCCCAGCAGCCATATCCTGGAAGTACACGGGCCGGGCAGCGCCTTTCTCTGGCTGCTGGAAAGTTATACCGGCTTTCAGGCGATACCCCTGGCAGAAAACTTCGATTTCATCGCCCAACCCGATATGCGCCTGATCCTGGCCGATCTGACTGGCGACGGGGTGGAAGAAATCGCCCTGTTCAACAACCAGGTGAAGGGTGACAGCCTGGAATTGCCGCGGGTCTTTGATTTGTCCTCCTATCCGGCGGTCGAGTTGCCCTTCCGGCCCAGCGATCCACTCTTCAACCCCGCCCTGGAAGCCCAAAATAACTGGCGGATCGTGAAGAATGACCTGGGAACCAGCAGCCTGGCTTTCGATCTCAGCCTGTTCCCGGCTTGCCCGCTGACCATCCAACGCTCCTACCCCTGGAACGGGACCTATTTTGAAGCCGGGGAGACCCGCTATACCGTTGAACCATATCCGAATACACTCAGCCTATGCCGGGTCCTGGTCGAGCAAGCCGACTCCGTCTGGGGGCCAGCCGCCAAGGTCCAGATTATTGAGACTTTACTCCCGGATTGGCCACCAGCCAGCGATGAAGCCGGCAAGGCCTTTCCAGCCGACGCCAAGGACGATTGGCGCTTCCAGCTCGGGATTGCCTGGGCGCTGTCCGGCGATTCTGTGCAAACCACCCAAATACTAACTGGGTTGATCCAGCAGCCCAGCGTGCCCGGTAGCCGCTGGATCGAGCCCGCCCGCCAGTTTTTGGCCGTATACCAGCAACCCCAAGATATTTACCGGGCCTGCCTTGAAACCAACGCCTGCAGCCCGGCGACCGCCCTGGCAGTCCTGGTGAACCAGTTGGGTGTACCGGCGGGACAGGATCCACTGGAATACCTGGCTGCGCGCGGCCTGACGCTGCGCTCAAGTGGCTATTTCGATTTCGATGGCGATGGGGTTAAAGAGCGCTGGTTCGCCGCCCGCCACCGCCCGCTCGAAAAGCTTGACCTGTGGATCCTGGCTGAAACCCAACCAGGCCTGCAGGCGATCCGGGTGGACAACATTGAGGGCGATAAACCGACCCTGCAAATCTTGAATGATGATGAAACCCCACTCACGGTGTGGGTGGATGCGGGCCTGTATATCATCGCCCGGCGCGATCTGGACTCCGGCCGGCTCTCGATCCAGCGCGTCTCGCCCAGTCTGCAATTCCCCGACCGTCTAGCATTAGAAGTAAGCGCCGCCCGCCAGGTTTTGTTTGAGCAGGAAGACGCAGAAAAAGCGCTTGAAATGCTGCTCAGCACCCAAAAAACCTTCACCAATTACTGCAAGTCTACCTGGACCTGCGATGAGCTACAATACCTGGTCGGTCTGGCCAACGAGCTGCTGGGAAACGAGCGTCCCGCCATCGAGGCGTATATCAGTCTTTGGCGTGATTACTCACGCAGCCCATTCACCACCCTGGCCCGCTTGAAGCTGGCTGGTACGATTATCCTGCCCACCCCGCTGCCGACCAGCACGCTCTCTCCATTTACCACCCCCACGCTGGCGCCGGGACTGACGGTCTTCCCGACCCTGCCACCTCAGGCAACCAGCTCGGATGTTTACCCCACGCCCGAGGCCACCGCCACCTTCCAACCCACCCTGCCTGTTGGGTACCCAACGCCTTGATCCTGTTAACAACGTATGCCCGATTTCGAACCTTCAACCTGGCGATTGATCGTCTCACCCCCTGAGCATGGCGCCTGGAATATGGCCCTGGACGAAGCGATTCTCGAATCAACCGCCGCTGGCCAATCCCTTCCGACCCTGCGCCTGTACGCCTGGCAGCCGGCTTGCCTTTCGCTTGGCTACGCCCAGCCGCTCAGCGACGTTGATCTCGATGCACTGGCACGCCATGGTTGGGAGCTGGTGCGCCGTCCGACCGGCGGCCGCGCCATCCTGCATATCGATGAATTGACCTATTCCGTTACTGGCCCGCAGGACGAACCGCGCCTGACCGGCAGCGTACTGGAAAGCTATCACCGGCTTTCCAGCGCTCTCTTGGAGGCGCTCCAGCGCCTGGGCATCGCCGCCCAAGCGCTACCCAGCGCGGCTCAGCCGCCTACTGCCAACCGCGCTGAAACAGCGCTCAATCCGGTCTGCTTTGAAGTGCCTTCGAATTATGAAATTACTTTTCATAGGAAAAAGCTGATCGGCAGCGCCCAGGCTCGCCGCCGGGGCGGTGTCCTTCAGCATGGCTCGCTGCCACTGTGGGGCGACCTGCGCCGGATCACCCAGGTCCTGGCCTTTCCGGACGAAGCAGCCCGCCAACAAGCTGCGGATCGACTGCTGGCGCGCGCCGCCACTGCCGAAGATGCCCTGGGCGAGCCGCTGCCCTGGCCGCGCGCGGCCGAAGCCATGCAGTCTGCTTTCCAGTCTGCCCTGAACCTGGTCCTGATCCCAGGCCAGCCCACCCTGGATGAGCTCGGGCGCGCCGAACAATTGCTTAATGAGAAATACCGCCTGCCCGCCTGGAACGAGAAAACCTGAGGTCACCGATGGCAGCAATTGGCGTTCTAACTTTATACCTGCGCCTGCCCGGCTGCGCTTCGTTGAAGGAAAAACGCAGCCGGCTGAAACCGCTCCTGGTGCGCCTGCCGCGCGAATTTAATTTGTCCGCCGCAGAAATCGACCAGCAAGACCTCTGGCATGCTTCAGTCATCGCCTGCGCGGTGATCAGCTCAGATCATGGTCAGGTCCAACGCGCGCTGGAAACAGTCCGGGGTTGGATTGAGAAAAACTGGCCGGATATCGAAATTTATGATGATCGAATCGAATTATTAGGACCGTAAGGAGAGCCAAATGAATCTTCAACTGGATGGAAAACGCGCCCTGGTGACCGGCGCCAGCCGCGGCCTGGGCTTTGCAGTCGCCCGCGGCCTGGCGCTCGAGGGCTGTCGGGTGGCAATTAACAGCCGCAGCCCGGATAAGATCAACACAGCCGCCCAACGCCTGGCCGAAGAAGCCAGCCGCCAGGTTGTCCCCCTGGCCGGCGATGTGGCCGATCCGGCCGTCCCGGGCAGCCTGGTCGAGCAAGCCGTCCAGGCTTTTGGCGGATTAGATATCCTGGTCACCAACGCTGGCGGCCCACCCTCGGGTAAATTTGAAGTTTTTGACGATGCCGCCTGGCAGAAAGCTATTGAGCTGAGCCTGATGAGTCATGTTCGCCTGATCCGCGCCGCCCTGCCATACCTGCGCCAATCCTCCGCGGCCAGCGTATTGACGATCACATCCTTTTCGGTCAAACAACCCATCCCCAACCTGATTCTTTCCAACAGCATCCGCGCCGCGACCATCGGCCTGACCAAAACCCTGGCGCTCGAGATCGGCGCCGAGGGCATCCGCTTCAACTCCATTCTACCGGCCTGGACCGAAACTGAGCGTGTATACGAGCTGATGCAGTACCGGGCTCAGC
>CAZAGA010000352.1:0-3806 GCA_964484335.1 uncultured Anaerolineaceae bacterium | reverse complement strand
TGAAGCCGTTATAGCTGTGGAGCTGGGCGGTGGTGAAATCTGCGCCGCTGGCATAGAATTCCGTGGTCACAGCGATCGGGATGCCGCCGCTGGAGCTAATTGTTGCCGCGCCGACAAAACCGTTCGAGCCGAGCGGCAGGCCGGTGTTGTCATTCTGGTAGAAAATATGGTTGGTGTTGGCAGGGATCGTCCGGGATTCAGTCGCACCAGGGACGTCCACACCGGCCCGGTCCTTATACGTGATGGTGACCGTTGTGGAAGAAGTCGTGCTGGTGTTCTGGACCGAAATATAAGAACCATAGCCATAGAACAGGCGCATCACCTGGGGGGCGTACATCTTGGTAGCTGTCTGGCTCTGGTTGAAGCCGGCCGATGTGCCCTTGCGATACGGGTCTGCCTTGGTGCCGGCGGCAGTAGTTTCGGTGTTAACATTGCAGGCCATTTCGGTGTTCGAGCTGACTACCACCGAGCCTAAAAAGCCATCCGGAACGCCGGGAGGCGAGCTGGGGGTGTAGTAACCACGGAAGCCACTCGCTGGAACCGGGTTCGGATCCACGTAGGTCAAAACGGGGGAAGAATTGTCTTCCTGGTAGAAATACAGGGTGACATTGGCAGATTGGGTCGAGCTCAGGTTTTGGCATGAGATACCACTGGCCCAGTTGCCTGGCGGGCCGCCCGCCGCTGACGCGCTGGCCGGGATCAAGGCCACGAGCAATGCCAGGATGATCACAAGACTGGTAAAGCGTTGTTTATTCATACACATCCTCCTTGATGGATTGGTCTGAACTTAATTTACCGGAAAGGGAGCCATTCCGCAATAATCCATTGGAGGTATTTTTACTGATTTGGTGGTCTCAGTCTGCGTTTACGCAGGCGGTAGGCGGCTTCGCATGGAAAAACGCCAATTAAGTCGGCCAGGATGTACAGGAAGCGCGATGCTCCGGCGATCAACACGGCAACCGGGGTGGTTAGGATTGGCCCAAGCAGTGCTACCATCAGGCTCTCTCGCACGCCAATCCCGCTGGGCACCAGGAAGACCGCCAGCCCGAGCAGTACGGACGCAGCCAGCGTAAAAACGAAGACTGAAAACTGGCCCATTGCTGCCGGTTGGATTGCTGCCCCAAGCAGCCAAAAAGAAACGCCCAGTGCCAACCAGCCGCAAGCAACCACCAGCAAGGCCATCCAGTATATTCCGGGGTGAATGGCCAGGGGCTGGGAATTGATCTTGAGATAACGCCCCAAAAACGGAAATCCCAACAGCAGGGAGCAGATGACGAAGAGAAGGCTAATGCGGATTGCCTGGGCCAGGGAAGACGAAATCACACCATCGGTCCATTGCTGGAGCAGCCCGGCAGGCAAGGTCACCAACCCCAGCACCAATCCAACCACCACCAGAAAACTCAATTCGATAGCCAGTCCTAATCCAATTCTGGTAGCTACCACACCTTGCTGGCGGGTCAAGTAGGCTTTGCCCAAGAGTTGCCAGCCGTAGCCGGGTAGGTATTTTGCAAAATTTGAAACCAGGTGGTTGCGTTGGCTGGCCAGGCCATCGGCCGGCTCTCCCAGGCAGCGTAATATTAACCACCAGGTCAGCGCGCCCAGGTAGAGTGACAGGAGCGCTGACCCGAGCGCGGCTGCCATGAGCTTCAGATCAACATGGAGATTTCTAAGCGTTGTTCCCGATTGATTTAATCCCCTGACAAGGTACACTGCGCAAAGCGCTAGTACAATCGCCTCGAGGGTCAAGCGCAGCCATTTGATAGCCAGGAGGGATTTTAACTGATGGAAGAGCCTTTGGAAAAAGGAAATAGTTTTCACGCTTCGACGATTTCTTGGTACAGGTCGAGGGTTTGGCGGGCGGTTTGGCGTCCATCAAACATCGCCGCTCTGGCCAGCCCAGCCTGGCAGAGGGATTGCCTTCGATTTTGGTTCGAGATGATTTCTGCTATCGCTGCGCCAAACTGGCTGCTATCCAGCCGGTCGATCAGTAACGCAGCCCCGCCAGCCATCTCCGGAATCGCTCCACTGCTGTAAGCGATCAGCGGGGTGCCGCAGGCCATCGCCTCGATCGGAGCCAGTCCAAAGCCCTCATGCAGGGAAGTCAGCACCGAGGCAACCGCGCCGCTGTACAAGGCAGGTAAATCCTGGTCGGGAACTCGCCCAGTGAAGCGCACTGCTTCGCCAAGCTGGAAGCGATCCAGGGTCGGTTGGATCGTCGCGTCGATGCTTTTTGGGTAAACTTCGCCGACCAACGCCAGATTGACTTCCTGGCTGGCTTGTTTTCGAAAGTTTGCGAAGGATTCAATCAAGAAAGGGATATTCTTTTTTCGATCCAGGCGGCCAACATGAATCAGGTAGGGATTTTCCAGGCCATATTTTTGGCGGATATTTTGGATTTCCTGGTCAGAAGCTGGCTTGAAATGTTGGGCGATAGCTGGGTAGATGACCCGAATTTTCTCCGCCGGTAGCTTGTAAAACCGGATCAAGTCATTGGCGGTTGCCTGGGAAATAGCAATCACTCGCGCGGCGCTGTGCAGGGTCCGTTTTTGGAGGGTTTTCCAATACCAGACGTCGAATTTCGGCAGCAGCTCCGGGTGGACCAGGGTGGTCATATCGTACATCGTCACCACGCTTGGGGTGCTGATCCCGAAAGCGCCCAGGTTTTTTGAAAAGTGAACCACATCAAAACCACGGGTGATCCCTGGCAGGAAGAGCTGGGCCCAGGCGCGCAGCAAAAAACGGTTCTTGAAGGGTACAACCACCTGGTGGACATTTCCAGCCTCGCTCTGCAGGCTGGGTTCAGGCTGGCTGAGGAAGACCCGGTACTCGTTTTGGTGGTCGAGCTCAAACAACGATTCCAACAGAGTCATCGTGGCGGTCCGCCCGCCGCCGACGTAATGGATACCCAGGGCATCAATGGCGATTTTCATCCCGCTCCGGTCTCTTTACGCGCCAGGAGGGTCTTCAGACCAGTGCCGTTGGAAAGTTTTCTGCTGCGCAAGCGGTTATCCAGGCCATAGAAAAACTTGCCCAGCTTCAGCTGGTTGATCACCCATGGGCCGATCACGGGGATGAAAGTTCGGTTGGCCAGGTAATAGACTGGCAACAGATCGATGATCTTCACCTGATTGGCGGTCAAAACCGGCTGGTATTCTTCCAGGGAGCGCAGGCGGGCGTGGCGTGCGGCTGGCAGGAGTGGAGCCTGGAAGGCATCCGAAATGACCAGGTATCCACCCGGTTTAAGCAGGTTGGTTAGGTTACTTAAGGCCTGCTGGAAGCGCGCCTCATCGACGATATGATACAGCACTCCCATAGCTGAGATTATGTCAAAGCCCCCCTCGAAGGGCAGATAGGGCTCCGAAATATCGGCAGTGTAGAAAATGCCGGCCGGAAAATTCTCTTCCAGGTACTGCCGGCTGGTAACCGTCAGGTCAACCCCTGTTACGGAAGCAGCCTGGCGCTTCAGGTAATAATCGACCCAATAGCCGGTCCCACTGCCAACGTCGAGGACCTTTGCCCCGTTGGCCTGGACATGGTTTTGCTCGAGCACCTGGTCCAGGCATTCGTGCTGGGAGCGGTAGAGCCAGTAATTGGTGTCCAGGCTAAAAGCGCGGTGGCCGGTGCCTTGCAGATTGGTTTGCCTGGCCAGTCGCCCTTCCCAGTATTCGCGCGTATCAAGATCGGTTTTTGGCATTCAATCATTCCTCTGGAGGATTCGGGTTCGTTTTTCAAGCACCCAATTATAGTTCGGCAGTACGGGTTGGAGTAAATTGAACAGTCCGGCAGGCAGCTTTCCCAGCCAGGTA
>CAZAGA010000351.1:0-3812 GCA_964484335.1 uncultured Anaerolineaceae bacterium | reverse complement strand
GCTCGGAGGTATAGGCGGCTCCGGCGCTGGAACGGTTGTGCGCCAGCCAGTCCGAGAAACGGGTCGGGCCGTTGGGGGCCTGGGTCGAGGTGAGCAGCTCGTCCATCAAGCCGCGCAGCTCGTTACGCGTTAGCAGCACATCGCCGAGCGACCGGCCGATGAGTTGACCAAGGAAGATGCCCAGGCCGGGGGAGACGTGGAGGAAGCGCGGCCGGCGGTCGAGGACCTGGGCGATGTGGCGGACGAAGGCTTCGAAGGTGTAAGTCTCGGGGCCGATCGCGTCGACGGTAGCGCCGGGCGGGCCGGCAGCCTGGTCGAGGGCGATCTGGGCCAGGTCGCCGACATATACCGGCTGGACGCGGTAATCGCCAGCGCCGAAGATCGGGAAAACGGGGCTTTTGCGGATCAGCCAGGCGATGTTGTTGACCAAGATGTCTTCTTTGCCGAAGACCAGGGTCGGGCGGACGATTGAAAAGGGCACGCCAGAGTCCATCAAGAGGGCCTCCTGAACGGCTTTGCCGCGGTAATAGGGCAAGGGCGAGTCGAGCGTCGCCCGTGTGACGCCGATGTGGACGATCCGCCCGACGCCGGCCTGGCGGGCGCAGCGGAAGAGCGTCTCGGTATTGGCGAGGGCCTGTTCGTAGGTCTGCCCGGCGTAGGGGAAGCGGATCCAGTAGGTGTTGTAGAGCGTCTCGGCCCCGGCCAGGGTCTCGACCAGGCAGGCTGGGTCGTCGAAGGAGTAGGGGAAAGCAGCCACCCGCTCGCCGAAGGGGTTGGGCTTCTCGGGGTGGGTGGTGATGGTGCGCACCGCCCGGCCCTGCTCGAGCAAGGCGGCGGCGATGTGCTTGCCGATGTAACCGAATGCGCCGGTGACGATGTGCATGGGGATGAGGGCCTCCGAGGAAAATCTGAACCGCAGATCTACGCGGATGGGAAGCAGATGGACGCAGATGAGCAAGAAATTGCGTCGGCGACGATCTAGCGGGGTTAGAGGATATTATACGCTATTTGGAGTAAGTTTGTCTAGAATGGAGAGATGAGAGTGGGGGGCGGAGAGCGCCAGGGAAGGACGTCGTAGCGCAGAGCGCAACGACCAGAGACGACGAGAGAGGGCCGGCTCGGACAAGCGGGGAGCGAAGGGCGACCCGCCCGAGGGTGGCCATTTGACGAGACGCCTCGATGGGTCGCCCCTACGGATTTCGCAAGGCAGGCACGCAAAGCGGCAGGGCAAGTCCTGCGAGGTCGAAGCGTGGGGAGGGTGGCTTCGCTTAGCAGCCCCGGACCCACAACCTCCAACGGCCAGTTAACTTTAGCGTATCGGTTTCGGTTTCGCCGCAAAAACGAAAGGTCACTTTATAAGTGCCCTGCCAGATATCAATCCGCATTTGCGTGTTTGGTAAAACCTGGATGGTCTTATTTTCTGGCCCGGCGAACTGGAAACTGGCAGTTTGCGAGGTGTAATTAATCAGCAAGATTTTCGCCGTCTTGCAAACTGCGATTTGGATTGGCTTGGTGGTTTTCTTGACTTCCAGTGAACCCTTGATCTCGATGCCGCAGGCTTTGTATTGGTAGGTGTACTTGCCAAAGGGCAGGTCCAGGACGGTTTTTCCGGCCGGCAGGTTGATATAGACATTCTTCGGCCCCTTCATCTGGAAGACCACCGGGGCCTTGGTTTTGTTCTGGATAGTCAGCTTCCCGGCAGTGGTTTGAGCGTAGGCCTGGCTCCCCGGTACGAAGACCAGCGTGCTGGTAAGAACAATGGCCAGGATCGTGATCAGGACGAGTGCAGTTTGGGATCCTTTGATGATGGATTTTGTGGTCATGTTGACCTCCCTAATCAATCACTCAGAGCGGAAATAATTGGGACATCCAGTCCTATTTAATAGGATAGATGGTTTTTCGGAAAAGTCAAATTAATACGCGGGCAAGAGAGTGAAAAGAACCTTCCCCCATTTTATGAGGATAATGGGGGAAGGTTGAAGAGGTTAGCGGTTGCCTAGCGGCTTGGCTGGGAGGCTGGCCAGGTACAGCCAGAGGGCTTTGAGCTCCTCGTCGGTCATCAGGCTGAAGCCCTTCCAGGGCATCTTGGGGTCGATGGCGGTGCCGTCGGGGCGCACCCCGCTGCGCATGGCGGTAATGAAATCGGCTTCGCTCCAGTTCCCCAGGCCGGTTTGCGGGTCGGGGGTCAGGTTGGACGGGTAAGGCGGCGGGCTCGGATCGCCGGGGATCGCCCCGCCCGAGTAGCCCTCGCCGTGGCAGCCCATGCAGGACACTGCCAGGTACTTGCCGTACTCCTGGGTCACGCCGCTGGCAACTTCCGCCGGACGTAGCGCAGCATGATCGATCTTCTCAGCCGAAAGAAAGGGGGCGACGTTCATCACCAACAACGCCCGCCCCAGGGGGCCGAGCTGGTTGGAGACAACTTCCTGGTCGACCGGCGGCAGGCGCAGCAGGTAAGCAACCAGGTTTCCCAGGTCACGATCGTTCATCGGGTAATACTCGTTCGACGGCATAACCAACAACGCCCGCCCATCGCGCCCCACGCCGTGGCGGATGGCGCGGATCCAATCTTGCTCGGTCATATCGCTACCGATCCCGCCGCGGCCGGGGGTCAGGTTCGGCCCGGCGAAGCGACCGACCATGGCATCGTCGAGGATGACCTTGCCTGAGCCAGCGGGGCCATGGCAATCGGGGCAGCCACGGGTGACGAACATCCGCTCGCCCTCGGCGATCGAAGCCGCGTCGCTAGGGATCGTCACTTCGATCGGGTCGATCACAAAACTACGATTGATGCGTGCATTACTCAGGAAGAAAACGACAACAAACAAAACAACGACCAGGCCGAGCAGTCCCGCTAAAATCCAACCCAGTAACTTAAAGACCTTTGACATTCTTTACCTCCGCTATAGGATTCGTGGTCGCTGAGTATTATATACTAATGTGATCGTAATTATATTAATATATTTGATTTGGTGCGGAACCGGGAGCCCCGCCCGAGAAAGGTAGTTTGGCGAAGCGCGTCGATGAGTCGCTGCCAGGCCGTCGCAGCGCGGAGCGCAGCGACGAGAGAGGGAGGGGCTATTCCATGCTAAAATGAGATTTAGATCGGCGAAAGCCGGCCTCATCTCTTCCGAAGAGGAGCGTTATGGATGACATCATTTTAAGCCTGGGGGTGATTCTCGGCACGGCTGTGCTGGCCGGGGTGATTTTCCTGCTCGTCCGCCTGCGGCAGCGCCAGGGACAAGCGGCGCTGGCGCAGATGGCGCTGGAGCGTGGCTGGCGGCTGGAGGAGATCCAGGAGCGCCTGGCCTGGGGGATCCGGCTGAGCAGCAATGACTGGCGGATCGAAGCGATTTCACGCGCTGCCGGGCGTGAGAGCTCGCCAGGTTCGTCGGACGTGGCGATGCAGACGAGCTGGCGGGCGGAGGGACCTGGCAGCAGCATGGTGATCGGGCCGCGCACTTCGAGCGCCAGGCTGGGGGCGCTGGGCGAAAGCCTGGCCCACCTGGTGCTCGCAAAAGCGCTTGGCGCCGACGCGCGTGGATTGGAGGAAGTCGAGGCCGGCAGCCAGGCATTTCAGGCAAAGTACATGCTCTGGGCGCAAGAGCCGGAGACGGCCCGCCTGCTGGTCAACCCGGCGCTAGAATCGGCCCTGGCGAGCTGGAAAGGCACGCCGCCAGTGATCCGGCGCAGCTCCGGCGAGCTGGCGATCGAACTGCACGGCGTGCGCCTGGTGAAACCAGCCGAGATCCAGGCTCTGGTCCAGCTCGGCGAAATCTTGCTCGCCTGGCAAAAAAGAGGTTAGCAGCCTA
>CAZAGA010000350.1:0-3813 GCA_964484335.1 uncultured Anaerolineaceae bacterium | reverse complement strand
GGCCTGGCCGAATTCGGCGACCAGGGCTTTTTGCTGGCTGGCAACCAATCGGGCGTCATCTTAGCGTTTCTGGGATCGATCGAGGAGAATTAAGTTGTAGTTTCGTGACATTGATAAACTTGACTCGTTTGATAAATAGCACAGCCAAATTTTGCCTTAAAATGTCTCCAATGATCTTGAAATCCAATCTCGTGCGAGTATAATATTGGAAGAAGGACGTTGTTTTCGTTGAAAACAACGTTAGTTTGAAATTCCCCCTGCCAGCTTTACACGGTAAGGGTATCCAGGATAGGATTTCAACCTGCCAGGCAGGTTTCCCCTGGATGAAATTTAGGCAATGCCCATCTCAACCGGGCTACAGGATTTCAAGGCAGTACAGGTAAGGAGGTGCCTAGCTGAACTCAATACCAAGCGATGTTTTGTATCCATCCAATTATGGATCCGTTTTTTATCAACAATTTCTCGAGGAGGAAAACCTAAATGAAACGAATGGCAGTCGTTCTAAACCTTTTCATCGTCCTGGCGCTGATTTTCGCCGCCACGACCAATGCCGGCGCGCAAGGCCCAGCACCTCTCGGTCCAGCGCCTGTTTCGGTTGAATCTCAAAGGCTTCCATTAGGCGGTGAACTTGCCGCCACCGGGGCTGACCTGAAGATCAACCCGAGCATTGCGGGCATCGGCGGTCGCGCTAATGTCACCATCCGCTTGAGCGCCGACTCGGTCATTGACCTGGTTGTGAAGGCCCAGCAGGCTGGTAAAGTTGCGACCGATGCTGCCCAGCGCGGCCAGTTGATCGCGGTCAAGAACCAGCAGTCGAAATTCATTGCTGAGGCTTTGAAGATCGATCCCAGCGCCAAGCTGTTAGGCGCGGTCCAGCGCGGCCTGAACGCCGTCATGCTGGATGTCGATGTCTCCAAGCTCACCACCCTGGCGCTTAATTCGAATGTGGTCAAGATCAACCCGGTTGTGGATTACGCCTATGATATGTGGGATGTGGTTCCGTACATTGGCGCTGATATTGTACAAAATGACCCCTATGGCTACGATGGCAGCGGCGTCAAGCTGGCGATCATCGACAGTGGGATTGACTATACCCACTACGATCTGTTTGGCTCGGGCAACGTGGCGGATTTCACCAATAACAACCCGAGCATCATCGAACCGGGAACCTTCCCGACCGCCAAAGTTATCGGCGGCTATGACTTCGTCGGTGCCGCCTGGCCGAATGGCCCGTTGGCTCCCGATCCTGACCCGCTCGATAAAGTCACTGGCGCGGGCTATCCGCACGGCACGCATGTTGCTTCGACCGCGGCTGGTCGTGTGGGTGTTGCCCCTGGCACTTCGCTCATTGCTTTGAAGGCCTGCTCTTCGGTCTCCAGCTCCTGCTCGGGCGTTGCCATGATGCAGTCGCTGGATTACGTGGCTGACCCGAATGGCGATGGTCGCGTCAAGGATCGCATCCAACTGGTCAATATGTCGATTGGCTCGCCCTATGGCCAGGCCTACGAAGATGACACCTCCTACATGGTCAACCAGCTCTCGCTGCTTGGCACCCTGGTGGTAGCCTCAGCCGGCAACTCGGGCAACATCCCCTACGTCACTGGCACTCCGGGCGCTGCGCTCGGCGCGCTCTCGACCGCGGCTACTTACAACCCGACCGAGGAAGCGGCTTTCATGGCGATCGTCGCTCCTTACACCGCCAAGTACGGTGCGATCTACCAGTCCTGGTCGGGTCCGTTTGCCAACCTGATTGAGGCTAACGTGGTTTACGGCGGCTCGCTGGGCAATGCCCTGGGCTGCACTCCGTTCGCAGCGGGCTCATTGGCCGGCAAGATCGCCCTGGTCGACCGCGGCACCTGTGCCATTTCGCTCAAGATCGCCAACATGGAAGCTGGCGGCGCGCTGGCCGGTGTGGTTGGCCTGGTCGCTCCAGGCGAGCCGACCTCCTTCGCCTTTGGCGGCGGTACAATCACTATCCCTGGCTTCAACATCAGCCAGGCTGATGCGACTGCGGTTAAGAATGCCCTCAAGTCAGGCGCCGTGACCGCTCGCTTCGATCCCAATGATCCCAAAGCCCTGGCTGGCGTAGTCACCGGTTACTCTTCGCGCGGTCCTTCCTACTGGGCCAGCTACCTGAAACCCGATATCACCGCGCCGGGCAACAGCTACTCGGCGGTTGCCGGCTCGGGCACCGGCTTTGAGTTTGCTGGCGGCACTTCCTTCGCCTCGCCGACCGTGGCTGGCGTTGCTGCCCAGATGATGGAAAAATTCCCGAATCTGCGCGGCCATGACATCAAGGCCCTGCTGGTTGGCTCAGCCGATCCCGAGACCTACCAGTTCTCTGGACAACTTGCTCCGGTCAGCCGGATTGGCGGTGGTGAGGTCAGCTCGCTCGGCGCAGCCAATGCCAAGGCCTATGCCTACGCTCGCAAGGTCTCCCCGACCGTTGGCGTTGATATCACTTCCTTCCAGCCCTCGGTGTCGTTCTTCTTCAACGATATCACCCAGGACACCACCCTGACCAAGAACGTGATCGTTTCCAACGTCTCGAACCAGGCTCTGACCTACACCATCACGCCTACCTTCCGCTATGCAGATGATGAGGCCAATGGTGCAGTTGCAGTCAGCCTGCCGAAGACTTCCGTAACTGTCCCGGCCAATGGCCAGGCCAACTTCCGGGTTGACCTGAACATCGATGCCGAGAAGCTGCGCGAATGGGGCTTCAACACCGGCTCGCGCGGCGCGCTGGGCGACGTCTTCACGACCTACGAGTACGACGGTTACCTGGTCCTGGAGAGCGAAGATGCTCCGACTCTGACCATCCCATGGCACGTTGTCCCGCGTCTGGCTGATGACATCGCCGCCTCGGCGATGGACTTCGCTGTCGATCCGGGAACTGGGATGGCTGCTGTTGACCTGACCAACCTCGGCGCTGGCCAGGGCTATGTTGACAGCTTCTCGCTGTTGGCCGAGAGCCCGGATGACTACCTCCCACCGGCGATGGGCGCCAACGAAACCTTCATCGACTTCCGCTACTTCGGCGCCCAGAGCTATGCTACTGGTTCCTGCACCTCGGGCTTCATCTGGGCCTTCGCCGTCAACTTGTGGGATCGCGTCACCCATGCCAACGCCCCGGCCGCGATCGAAGTGTACGTTGACACCAATAACGACGGCACGGATGATTATGTTGTGCTCAACTGGGATACGGCCTATCCTAACTACAGCGATGGCCGCAACCTGACCTGGGTCTTCAACCTGACTACTGGCCGCGGCGGCGCGTACTTCTACACCAACCATGGCTCGAACAGCAGCAACATGGTTATGTATGTCTGCGGCGAGCAGCTTGGTTTGACTGGCGCTTCGATCAATGTTCCGATGGGCGTGAGTGTCTATGCCTGGGATAACTACTTCACTGGCAATTACACCGATGCGATCACTGGCCTGGTTGCAGCCCCGGGCGGCGAACGCTATTACGGCCTCGTCAATACCGTGGCTCCGGGAACCACCGAAACCATGACCGTCTATGACTTTGGCACTGGCCAGGCCAACCCTGACCTGGGCGTGCTGCTCTTCATGGATGGCGATATGGGCGCGGTGCGCGCTGGCGCTCCGGAAGGCAACGAAGCCCTGGCGATCAAGGCTCTGCCCTAGTCCGTATGTTTCTACTCACCGGAGGCAAACTCGCCTCCGGTGAGGCTTCTGATCTAAGCGTGGAGTTTTTTGGGGGGGGGGGGGGGCGGGCCGCGCCCCGGGGGCGGGTTGGGGGGGTGGGGTGGGGGGGGGTGAGAGGTGATTCTAAAAAAAGGAAGGAAG
>CAZAGA010000349.1:1712-3819 GCA_964484335.1 uncultured Anaerolineaceae bacterium | reverse complement strand
ACGCCTGCGACCATACCAACAGGCAATCCGCCTGTCGGTGGCGGTCTTCTGCACCGGGGTTTACCGGCCTGAGATGATCGACGAAATCCTGGTGAAACGCATGCAGGTGGCCCGCGACCAGGTCCGGCAGATTGAGGTCTCGCCTGACCGCCAGTGGCTTCAAGCCTGGCTGTGGGACAACAGTGTCCGTAGGATTCCACGCCAACAGGCAGAAAGCTATACTCGCCTTGGCTGCGGCGCCTGCAATGATTACCTGGGGGAGTCAGCTGATCTAGCGATTGGCACGCTGGGTGCGCCGGCTAACACCTCATCGGTGATCATTCGCTCCCAAACTGGAGATATATTTGTCCGAAATGCCCTACAAATGAACCTGCTGGAGGCCTCGCCAGAAGTTGACCAGTCTGCCCTGGAACAAGCCGCAGCTGAAAAAGACCACCGCGAACGCGCCCAGGCCTTCAAAGACCTGCGGGTCCTGATGCTGGATGCCCTGGCTGACCCGCTCAAACACAACGAGGCGGTCGCCCAGTTCATCCGCCTGTACCGGACACCAGTGCGATCCGGTGCTTCTGAAAAAAATCATAATGGCTGCACCGGCTGCTAAGTGGAGGTGGCCAATGAAAAGCATAAATGCCAAAACTAAAGACTTGCAAACGACCAATTCGGCGTTGCGCGCCTCGCTCAACGGCCAACCGATCCAGGTTAAGAACGCTGTTCACCTGAGCGGCCTGGCGGCCGGTCTTAAACATGGCCAGGTGATTGTACAAGGCAACGCCGGTGATTACCTGGGGGTGCTCAACGACGGTGCGACCATTCATGTAATGGGGAATGCTGGCAATTACCTGGGCGATAACATGACCCAGGGAATACTCTTAGTTGATGGCGCTGTCCAATACGGTCCTGGCCAATATTGTTACGGCGGAATCATTGTCATACGTGGGAACGCAGGTGATTTCTCTGCCACAATGAACAAAGGCGCCACCATCATCATCCAGGGCGATGTCGGTGATGAGGCTGGCACCTACATGCTCAAAGGCGAATTGATTGTCGTTGGCAATGCCGGGGAAAATTTCGCCAACTATTTAATTCGCGGTAGTGTCTATATTGGTGGGACATGGAAGAGCTTAGGACACAATACCTGCCAGGAACCGTTGAGCGGAGAGGACATCGCTCGGCTGCGGGCCATTTTTAACGCCTACCAGATTGAGGCCGATCCAAGCACATTCAAGAAGATCGTCGCTGCCTCAGAAAAACCGTTTTACCACTAGGAGGCCAGTATGGCAGTCATTGGAGCTTTTTGCGTCAGTGTCAACCGGGAAATCTGTATTAATTCGCAGATGCCGGGCAAGTGCGCCACCTGCGCCCAGGTCTGCCCGCACCGCGTTTACGAGCTCGACCCAATCAGCGGAGAGATGAATATTCAAAACTATAATACCTGCGTCGGCTGCCGGATCTGTTCAGAATTCTGCCCAGTTGACGCCATCCGGATCAACCCGGCCGAGCCAGAATATATCACCCGTTATCCCTGGACCTTCTCGGCAATTGAGGAAATCCATTATAAATCTCAAACCGGTGAATACCTGCTGCGCGGATTTGGAACGCATGGGCAAACGCCCAATTTCGATCAGATCACTGTCGTGCCCAGCCAGATCTCCAGCCATGCGCCGCTGGATAAATACCGGGAAGAATGCGACCTGGAAGTTGTGATTGGTGCAGACACCTGTGAAAAGCCCATGCACCTGAAATTGCCCTTCGTGTGGGCGGCCATGTCCTTCGGCGCGTTGAGCAAGGAAGCCAAGATGGCTCTGGCAATTGGTGCGGCTATGACTGGGATTGCCACCAATACCGGCGAAGGTGGGCTGCTACCAGACGAGGCTTACCTGGCACGCGGTTTTGCTGATCCGCAGAAGAGCCGAAAGGAGTGGGAGCCGGGTGGCTCGCTGATCATCCAATGGTCAACTGGTCGCTGGGGCGTTTCGGTCGACTATGTCAATAGCGGCGACGCGGTGGAGGTTAAAATCGGCCAGGGCGCCAAGCCGGGGATGGGCGGGCATCTGCTCGGTGCGAAGGTGACCGATGACGTGGCGCGAGTGCGCGGCGTCCCTAAAGG
>CAZAGA010000349.1:0-1612 GCA_964484335.1 uncultured Anaerolineaceae bacterium | reverse complement strand
ATGGGGGCCGACGCAGTCGGTTTCGGCAGCGCGGCCGAAATAGCCCTAGGTTGCCGGGTGTGCTATGCCTGCCATAAGGGCAATTGCCCGTATGGTATCACCAGCCAAAAACCGGAATTCCGGGCGCGCCTGGATCCTGTAGAGGGCGGGCAAAGGTTGGCCAATTTTATTCATGCCACTGCTGAAGAGATCAAAATATTGACCATGTTGTCCGGACATCAGGCTGTGGCAGAGCTCACCAGCGAAGACCTGCGAGCGATGGATTTGAACACCGCAGCGCTTACTGGGTTGAAACTGGCTGGTTATGAGCGCCCGTTACCGATCTGGGAGGCAGCGCTGGCACCGGCGTCGGCCGCGGTGGGCGGGAATGGGAAGCACGGCAAACGCCTCGAACAGGCTACCAAGCCAGGCGGCAAGCCGTAGCGCTTGCGTAAAAGAAAGCAGGGATTATGGCGACCATGCAGATTGACCAGGCACTGGCCGACCGGATGATGGAAAAGGCACTCGCCGCGTGCGCCGAGAAATGCTTTAATGGAGATATCGGCCTTGCGGCCCAGGCATTGACTAGGGGGCGCTGTGAGACGTGCCACCAGGTAACAGATGACTTAGTCCAACAGGTCGGAGAAGCACTCGGACAATTTGACCACACCGTTCGCGCGGTATATCGATACGAACCAGAATATACCTCTGCCCAGCTATTTGGCGGTCGAAGCGGATCAGCCCAACGGGGTGGAATTAACCTGGTCACCTGGGTAGATCGGAAAAGTGCTGCCTTGAACGCCTTGGGCGCCTCGCTGGAAAACACCTTATCCACCAGCCGCCGCAGGCTGGGCTGCCCAAATGCCAGCCCAGCCTGTTATACCCTAGATATCGAAATGATGGACAGCAAAGATATCCTCGAACGACGGGGATATGGTGCTGTCGTCAACAGCAGCTACGTGCGTTCCACCCAGGTGTGGGTGCGCCCAGATATCGCCAAACAACAATCACCCGAAACAATCGAACTGCACAACCGGGAAAACCAGGGATTGTTGGCAGCCTATGACCCTGAGTTGACGCCCGAAAGCATCCTATTTGAACAGGCCCAGTCAATCAAAAATTTACCCGAAGCGCAGCGCGCCAATCTTGAGCACCGCTTGCACGAGGTAAAAGTCGTGCTGATTCGGCGGATGATCAGCGACCAGTTGGCTTATATCAACATTGCCAAAGAGTGGTTTACCATAAACGACCTGGCAGAAATTTACCAGCACAAAATTGGTAACGGGAAAATCGGCGGTAAGGCAGCTGGGATGCTGCTGGCTGCCCGCATATTGAACGAAGTCGCTGATGAGGCAATTTGCCAGGCCCTACAGATTCCCGAGTCTTACTTCTTGGGCTCAGACGTGGTCTACCTGTTTATGGCGATGAACGGATTGATGCACTGGAACGATCAGAAATATAAACCAGACAGCCAGATTCGCCAGGAATACAGCCAGATCAAAGCTGAATTCGAGACCGGTGAGTTTCCCCCTGAAATCGTTAAAGCGTTGCAGGCTGTCCTAGAAAAGGTTGGCCCTAAACCAATCATTGTGCGCTCATCCAGCCAGCTCGAAGACAATTTTGGTACTGCTTT
>CAZAGA010000348.1:0-3839 GCA_964484335.1 uncultured Anaerolineaceae bacterium | reverse complement strand
ACTTTACTGGCGGTGAGCCGTTTCTATTGGATGAGATTTATGCTATGCTGTCCTATGCCTCCGAACGGGCGATGACCACCGTCCTGACCAATGCCATGCTGCTGCGCGGTAAGCGCCTGGAGAAGCTGGTGGCGATCCGTAATGATCGCCTGATTATCCAGGTCAGCCTGGATGGTAGTCGCCCCGAGCAGCATGATCCGTTTCGTGGGCCGGGAAGCTGGCAGAAAACCGTTGAAGGCATCCAAAACCTGCAAGCGTACGGCTTTCAAATCCATCTAGCGACCACTGAAACCATTGCCAATACCGCTCACCTGGAGGAGATTTGCGCCTTTCACCTGGCGATGGGCATTCCCGAACAGGCACACTTTGTTCGCCCCTTAGCCAGGCGTGGCTTTTCGGAAGCCGGCCAGGAAGTATGTAAGGAAAACTTGGCGCCTGAGATTACCGTTAATGTGGATGGGGTCTTCTGGCATCCCCTGTCAACGGATCCGGATATGCAGATCAGCGACTCGATTTTCCCACTGAAGGACGCAGTCGGGCTGGCTCGGCAGGAACTCGTGTCCATCACCCGGACCAAAAAAGCTGCTTTGACTTCTTTCCAATGAAGTAAGTAAACACAGCCCCCGGGTGGGGCTTTCAAAACTTGTGGTTGCCTGCCTGCCAGCCGTGGAGAAACTGGCGAGTGTGCGTCAACTGGGGCGCCGGCAGAAAAGCCAGTTCAGCTTGTAGTCGTTCCAGATCAGCGATTGTGTCGATATCATACCATCCGGAGATCAGTGTCGTGGTCAGCTTCAAAGTAGATGCTCGCTGCAGTGATTGCTCCAGGACCTGGGCGCTGCTCCAGTCGATGCCGGTAAAAATTTCTGGGTAGAGCCGTCTCATTCCAACCAGGGTATATCCACCATCGAGGGCTGGGCCAAAGACCAGCTCGTGGGTGTCGAGGCTGGCGAAGGCTTGCTTCAGGTAACCAATAGGTAGCGAAGGGCTGTCGGAGCCTAACGCCAGGACTTTAGAGTATCCGGAGTGGAACATGGCGTCCAGAGCCTGGGAAAGGCAGCCGCCGATGTCCTTGTCCTGGACCCCCACCAGCCGGGTCCCCGGCGTAGCAAGGCCAGCAAACAGCGAATGTGCTTCGGGCGGAGAGAAGGCAATCGCCACGGTTAAGCAGCAGTCGGTTTCGGTAAAACGGCTGGCCAGGGCCAGTGTATCCTGGAGCAGCGCCTGGTAAAGCCGGGCAGCTTCCTGCGGTGTGAACGGCGGGCACAGCCGGGTTTTGGTTTTCCCAGGCAGCGGCGCTTTGGCCATGATTACGAGGGCATTTTCCAGGTGCATTGCTTACTCTTTGGCGTATTTGAAAATCAGATGTAAGATATGATAGGTTGCTAAGAAGCTGCCGCGCAGTGTTCCGCTAATTTTCGATTTTCCGGCCTGGCGTGGACGGTAGGGTACTGGGATTTCCACCAGCCGCCAGCCGGAGCGGATGGCGCGCAGGATCATCTCGGTTGGCCAGCCGTAGGTCATTTCTGCCAGGTTTAACTCGTGCAGTCGGGCGCGCCGCACGGCCCGAAACGGGCTCAGGTCGGTCAGCGTCTGGTGGTAGAGTGTGCGGATCAAACGGGCGGCCAGCCAGTTGCCAAAGGCCTGGTGCCAGGGCATCGCGCCGGGCTGCAGGCCGCCGGCCAGGCGGGAGCCAAGCGCCAGGTCGGCCCAGTCTTCGAGCAGCGGGCGCACCAGGCTGGGCAACCAGGCCGGGTCGTCTGCGCCATCCGCATCCAGGAAGACCAGGATATCTCCCTGGGCTGCCAGGGCTCCGGTTGCACAGGCCTGGCCATAGCCGCGGTGCGGCTCGCTGATCAGCCGGGCGCCAAAGGAGAGCGCAATTTGCCCGGTTCCGTCGGTTGAGTCGCCGTCAACGACCAGGATTTCGTCAACAGCCTCACGGGGAATAGCAGCCAGCACTGGGCCAATACTTTCGGCCTCGTTGAGGGCAGGGATAATGACGCTGGTCCGCATAGCTGTATTTTGCACTACTTTGTTGTCTCTGGCAAGCCAGCATGGACGGATTGGGTATCAAGCAATTGGATTATCTGCTGAATAAAAGGGGCCTGGATCGCTGGCTGAACCGCGCCTGGCTGATCTTGTTTGGCTTGTTCCTGGCGGCGATAGGGGTAATCTATTCCCGCCCGGAGAACTGTGCTTTCCTGGCTACAGATTTCCGAGGTTATTATGCCACTGCCCAAATTGTCCTCCAGCGTGGTTTTGCCGCGGTGTATAACCCTCAACTCCAACAGGCATACCAGGCTGCACTGCCAATTCGTTGCCTGGATGGATCTCTGTATGGCCCGGCGTTAGATGTGATGGTGCCCTATTTTCCGGTTTTCATCCTGGCTTTCCTGCCCTGGCAAGCACTCACCTTTACAACCAGCTATCTGGTGTGGAGTGTGATCAACCTGGTGATCTTGGTAGTGTACCTGCGCTTCTTCACCACTCAATTGGCTGGCAGGCCTGGCTGGCTTCGCCTGCTTCAATGGCTGGCTTGCTTGCCGGTCTTGGTCAACCTGATCCTGGGCCAGATTAACGTGCTGTGGGTGATTGGCCTGGGAGAATTTGTGCGCGCGATGGTTGCGGGAAAGCCTGGTCGGGCTGGGCTGTGGTCAGGCTTGCTGCTGCTTAAGCCGCATATCCTGATCTTGCTGGCGCCAGGCCTGCTGGCAGCTCGCCAGTGGCGAGCTGTGTTGGGAATAAGCGCCAGCCTGTGCATCCTGGTTGGGGCTTCCTGGGCGCTGGCTGGTGTGGAAGGGCTGCGCGGGATGTTTGGCGTGCTGAGCGAGTTTGCCAATTCCGGTTTTTTCAGTGCGCCGGCGATGATGAATTGGCGCGCCCTGGCTTTGAACCTGGAGAAGGTTGCCCCCGCTTGGGTAGCCTGGGGAATCGCAACCTTTGGCATGGGGTTGACCGCCGGCTTGGTTCTCTGGTCGTGGCGATGGGCTGCCCGAAAACCCTTCTCGGTTGAGCCGTTCCTGTTCCTGGTCTTGATCAGCCTGGCTGGGGCGTGGGCGGTTTCCTGGCATTCGAATCTCTACATGCTGATTGGGCTGGTTGTTCCGCTGCTGGTTTTAGATCAGAGGGGCCGGATTCCAAATGGTTTGATCTATTTGTGGGTATTCGGACCCGCGCTTCTGTTTGGGGCGCTTGCTTTATGGAATCCGTCTGAGGCGCGCAATGGGTTAGGAATTGGCCTGCTGGCCTTTAATCTTTGCCTGGTGGTTTGGGGGTTTCTATGGTTATTAAACGATAGAAAGAGACTGAAATAATATTTAAATTATTAGGTTGTTACCTTCAATAATATTAATATTAACATTGACTTAATCAACTTTTTACTGTACACTTATCGTTGTCGAACAAAAGAGGTAAGATAATGAACACACCTTCAACCTGGAAATACGCCAATAAATGGCAGACCGCCTTCTTTACGATTTGGAGCGGCCAGGCCTTTTCCCTCTTCGGTAGCATGCTGGTTTCCTTCACGCTGATCTGGTGGCTGACGAAAACCACCGGCTCGGCGACGGTCCTGGCGACGGCCTCCCTGGTCGGCCTGTTGCCCCAAATCCTGCTCGGCCCAGTATCCGGAACCCTGGTTGACCGTTGGAACCGCCGTATAGTGATGATCGTGGCCGACAGCCTGATCGCATTGGCTACCCTGGTGCTGGCGCTGCTGTTTCTCACCGGCCGGGTCCAAATTTGGCATGTCTATGTCTTGATGGCTGTTCGCTCGGTCGCCGGCGGTTTTCACTGGCCAGCCATGACCGCTTCGACCAGCCTGATGGTGCCCAGCCAGC
>CAZAGA010000347.1:0-3858 GCA_964484335.1 uncultured Anaerolineaceae bacterium | reverse complement strand
TCCGGTCCCGGCACGCATTGCTCGATGGCGCGGTACAAATTCACCGGTCAGATGAAGCTACCGAAGGCGGTTGTGGCGTTTTAGGGTTTGCGGCAAATATACCGGTTGCCGGACAGCATGTCTTAACCGCTTCGCGCCAGATGCATAATCGCGGCAATGGTAAGGGGGGAGGGATTGCAATGGTAGGGCTGGATGCGATTCAGGCGAAGGTTTCCCCTCAGGATCTGCGCAGCTATACCCTGCTTCAGATTGCCTTGCTGGATCCTCAGGCGCGCACTGAGATTGAAGCGCAGTACATCGAGCCGATCTTCGATATCATCCAGGTGTATGAAATTGATCATATTGATGATTATCGAGATATCCCTGGCCTGGCAGTTCGCCCGCCGGATGTCGTTCGTTATTTTTCCCGAGTAAAGCCGGAAATCCTTGACAGGTTTTCGGATGAACACGGATTATCTGCTTTGGACAGGCGCTCAGTCGAGGATGAGTTCATCTACCAAAACTCTTTTCGCCTGAATCGCCAGTTCTATGCCAGCCTGGGCGATAAACGAGCCTTTGTCCTCAGTCATGGTCGGAACCTTTCTATATTGAAAATGGTTGGATATGCCGAGGATGTGGTCGAGTATTATTGCTTACAGGATCAAACCGCCCACGTCTGGATAGCTCACCAGCGTTATCCTACCAAAGGCCGTGTCTGGCACCCCGGTGGAGCGCATCCTTTTATTGGCTTGAATGAAGCCTTGGTGCATAATGGGGATTTTGCTAATTACCATGCCGTCAGTGAATATTTACAACAGCGAAATATCGGACAGCTCTTCTTAACCGATACCGAGGTGAGTGTACAATTGTTTGATTTGTGGGACCGGGTCTATCGTTATCCCCTGGAAATAACCCTGGAAGCTATGGCGCCTACCACTGAATACGACTTCGAAATGCTTCCAGAAGAGAAAAAGAAGCTCTACCAGGTGGTCCAACGCACCCATATGCATGGCTCACCCGATGGACCTTGGTTTTTTATCCTGGCGCGCTCCTTGGCTGGCAGCATCGATGGAGCAGATAGCTTGAAAGACGATGCCTTTGAACTACTTGGAATTACGGATACCAGCATGCTTCGACCTCAGGTATTTGCTTTATTCGAAAATCTACAGGCTGAACAACCAGTCCAGATTGGCTTGATCGCCTCAGAGCGGCAAGCGATTCATGCCTGCTTGCGCTCACTTTCAAACAGCGATATTCGCTTTCAACCCGTTGCGGACCATTATTGGGTCGCCAGGGGCGGTTCTTACACCGACGGCGGAGCCTTCCGCTTCACAGTCCAAAATCCTTATCCTGGTTCACATCCCAACCGCCTAGTTTTGGTGTGCCGAGATAAGTTCGGACGAGAAGTTAGCCTGGATCCAAACCAGGAACAAATGACGAGATCCAGGCTGAACTTGCTCCAGGTTTCCGAGGATTTTCGAACGGTCTGGCTGACAGCCTTCGAGGAAACCTATAAGGCTGGCAATACGTCTCGGTTCTGCGAATGGCTCCGGGAAATCTTTCCAACACTGGATTGGGGCGAATTGACCTGGGGCCTGGATTGGTGTGTGGCATTTGCTGAGAGAGGAATTGAGGAATGGAAATTTTGCCTTGATATCTTGAGTTTCTTACGTGATCGAAGGTATGGTACCGGCCGAATAAAGCGCTCCTCGATCGTGCCTTTGATTGATCGGGCGTTGGCACGAATTTTTAAACCGCAAGCCTTCAATTGGGATCAACGCGAGGAAATTGTTCGGCTGAAGCCGGAAAACTGGGAAAATTCACCAGGCGATTTAAGCCCAGCTGGTTACCCCTTGATCCTGGATGTTGCTGGCTTTCCGCCTGAAGGGGATGAATCTGCAGCGCAGTTGATTGTGCGTGCAGCCCAGAACGGATGGCGCTGGATCATCGCCTATAACTGGCGTGGGGGACGGTTCGCTGGGTGTGGAATTGGCCCGGATAGCCATAGTTTACGGCTTGATTTATTCGGTGATATTGGCGATTATGCGGCCTCTGGTTTAGATGGCGCCCAGGTGACTCTGCATGGTGACGGACAGGACCAGCTAGGTCAGATCATGAAAAGTGGCCGGCTGGTAATTTACGGTGACGCCGGCCAGACGTTCTTGTATGGGGCAAAAGGGGGTGAAATATTCGTGCTGGGTTCTGTAGCCGGGCGCCCTTTGATTAATGCTGTTGGAAAGCCTCGCGCTGTGATCAACGGCACCTGCCTGGATTACCTGGCCGAGTCCTTTATGGCTGGCGATCCTTTGAACGGGGGTGGGTTTGTGATCCTCAATGGAGTGACTTTCAATCCAGCCGGAGAATTGATCGATTTGGATACCCCTTACCCAGGCGGAAACTTATTTTCTCTAGCTTCGGGGGGCTGTATCTACCTCCGCGATCCACACCATAAGGTCATCGATGAACAACTCAATGGTGGTAGTTTCGCACCACTGACCGCTGCCGATTGGCAATTGATTGAAGCCTACTTATTCGAAAATGAGCGTTTATTTGGGATCAGGGTGGAGGATTTATTGCGAGTAAGGGGTGAATGCCGCCTACCGGCAGAAGTTTATCGCAAGGTGGCTGTGAAGGTCTCTGGTGTTCTCCGAGAAGACCAGGCCGAACCAGACAATGAACAGGTTTGATTAACTCGTTCCCAGGAAGGTAATTAGTCACCGGCCAGTCCTGGTAAGCCACCAGCACTGCGAGCCTGGCGGACTGCGCGTAGCACTGCTTGGGCAAATACCTCGGCTGCAAATGCACCGACCAGGTTAATATCTGCTTTTTGCTGGCCGGTTGAAAGCGCAAAGATCGTATCCCCATCGACCATGGTGTGAGCAGGCCGGATTGTGCGCGCCAGGCCGTCCTGGGCCATTTGGGCCATTTTGTTGGCCTGTTCTTTGGTCAACCCGGCATTGGTGGCTACCACGCCGATGACTGTATTGGTCTGTTGGGTGAAGCCCGGCGAAATTTTGGAATTTTGGCTTTGCATCCATCCCAGCGTATCAACAAATCGCAATGATTTCGGATCGGCATCCTGGAGCCCAGTCGGCTGCCGGGCTCCAGCCAGGATCATTCCACTGTTCGGGTCGATTACATCGCCAAAAGCATTCACAACAGCCAGGGCGGCGACGACGACCTCGCCAAGCTGGATGCTGGCGCAACCCAGGCCTGCTTTCATAGCAAACGGCATGCCCAGGATCTTACCGACGCTTGCACCACAGCCCGCCCCAACGTTCCCTTCAGCCGACGACGGTTCCTTGCTGGCGTTTACACAGGCCTGGTAGCCCATCTGCGCATCCGGGCGTACGTCCGACTGGCCAATTGCCAGGTCAAATAGGATCGCTGCTGGCACGATCGGCACCCGAGCTACCCCAACATCGTAACCAACTTTGCGCTCTTCCAGGTAGCGTACTACCCCAGTCGCAGCATCCAATCCAAAGGCTGAGCCCCCGGCTAGCACTACCGCATGGACTTGCTGGATCAGGTGCATAGGATGGAGCGCATCGGTTTCGCGCGTCCCCGGCGCTCCGCCGCGTTGGTCAACGCCAGCCACGGCACCTTTTTCGCACAGGATCACTGTACAGCCAGTCAGCGCATGTTCATCTTGGGCATGCCCAACTTGCAACCCATCAACATCGGTGATCGAGTTATTCATGTCCGCAGCTCCTTCCTGGAAATTTCAATGCCGCCTGCTTTTGCCCAGCCGGTGAGTGTCGATACCTGATTGCAACGAATAGTTTGCATGGTTAATTATAAAGGCCTGTTCGGATTGACAAGCAGCATTTCTTGAGTATAATTCACGTGCTAAGGCCCGTTAGCTCAATTTGGCAGAGC